>CAZDCS010000025.1:0-2897 GCA_964504015.1 uncultured Mariniplasma sp.
TGCGCAAGAAATTCAACTTAGGAAAAATAACCCTAACAGCTGATAAGGGCCTTAACGCAAATACTAATCTTAGTTTTTTAGTTGAAAATAATGATTACTATATTGTCAGTCAAAAACTTAGGGGGTCTAAAAAGGCTTTTATTGAGCAAGTATTAGCTGAAAGTGATTATCACTATAACGATAATAAAACATTTAAATTAAAATCGTTTATTAGGCCAAGAAAACTAACTGATGGAAAAGTCATTGATGAGCAGGTGATCTGTTTTTGGTCTAAGGATTATGCCATAAGAGAAAACTATAAAAGAGAGGACCTACTAGCTAAAATCAACAAGATGATTGAAACCCCAAGTCTTTATAAAGCAAGTAATGCTTATGGAACTAAAAAATATTTAAAGGTTAAACAAATCGATAAAAAGAGTGGGGAGATTTTAAGTAGTAAGGAAGCAATTAGCTTCAATCAAGAAAAATATGATTACGATGAGTCTTTAGCTGGATACTATGTAATTATTACTAATGATTTAGCAATGACCCCAAAGGAAGTCATTGCTAAATATCGAGGTTTATGGAAAATTGAAGAATCATTTAGAATTATTAAGCATGATTTAGTGGGAAGACCGGTTTTTGTTAGAAAAGATGAAAGAATTAATGGGCATTTTTTAACTTGTTTTATCGCTTTAGTAATTATGAGGATACTAGAACACAAACTGAAAAATAAATACTCAGTAGCAAAAATACAAGAAGCACTAAATAGTGCAACAGCAACCTTGATTGAAAAAGACATTTATTTAATAAGTGATCCAACCGATGTTTATAAAGAAATGATGAAAGAATTTGATCTATCATTTAATAAAAAATATGCCTTAGTTGAAGAAATAAGGAAATATAGAAAGAAAATTGTCTGACATTGCAACATCTAATATGATGAATAAAACCAACGTAACAGCTCAATAGGGCTATTATGTTGGTTTTTATCTTTTTTAACTGTCAAACTCGGGGATACATCTTCCTACTCTAGACATGCTTTGTATGAATTTTTGATCATCTAGTTTCTTCTTGAACACTCTATTTGTGTATTGGAATCCTCGATCACTGTGAAAAAGAACTTTCTTTATACCTGTGTGTTTTTCGATGGCATCATCGAATGTTTTGAACACAAGATTGTTATTATTAGATAATCCCATTCTATACGCTATGATGCTATTGTCGTATAAATCGATAATTGCACTGAGATATAACTTTTTAGTTGAACCAATAATCTTAAACTCTGTCACATCTGTAAGCCATTTTTCGTTAGGATGAGTTGACTCAAATTCACGATTTAAGATGTTTTTACCTACTTGTTCTGGTTTATATCTTAAATAGTTTGTTTTCTTTCTACGAATGGCTGATGAGACACCTAGCAACCTCATATGCCTCCTGATACGTTTTATATTATATTGTGTTTCAAAAACGGTATTAATGAACAATGTCATTCTCAGGTATCCAAGTATATGATTGAATAATTCATGGAATTTAAGAATTTGCTCCTGTATCCACTTATCTTCTTTATCCGCCTTGTCTTTTCGTTTTAACCATTTATAATACGAACTACGATTCATCTCATAAAACTTGCACAAGACTTGTACTGGATACTCCAGGCTCAACTCCTTAATCGCTTTGTATGCTACTTCCTGAGCTTTCCTCTTGCCATCCTCCTTTCGATTTCCTCGAGCTTTTTTAGGGCTTTATTCTCCATTTCTAAATAGGAGTTCTTTGCTTTTAGTTTCTTTAGATTATAGCTTAGTTTTTCTTCTTCGGTCATTTCTAAGACTAGTTTATTATGTCCTCGCCGATCTAATAATCCATCTTCTCCGTGTTCTTTATACTTTTTTACCCATGTGTATACTTGAACGTAGTTTACCCCAAACTTAATTGCTGTATCCTTATAATTCTTGTTGTTATTTAAACAGTATTTCACTACCTCAATTCTTTTTTCTTGCGTCGTTTTTCTAGACTTTGCCATATAGACCTCCGGTTTCGGATCATAATCCGTTATCTCTATATGACTATTATACTTCATTACCCATTTTCTTAGTATTGTGTGAGCACTTATTTCATATTTGTTTGCTATTGCTTTAAGTGAACCTAGCCCTTCAAGATAATCATTAATCGCTGCCTTTTTAAGGTCTATGCTGTATTTCTTATTCTTACTGCTGTAATCAAAGGCGCTTTCACCCCTGCTGTTATACTCATGAAACCACTGATAAACCATGCTTCTACCCATCCCATATTGGTTTGCCAATAGTGATGCTGCATCTCCTGTCTCATATTTTCTGACTACTTCTAGTTTTGTTTTTTTGCTGAATTGATTTTTTTCTTCCCATATAAAAATACCTCCAAAGTATCTTTCTATAATTAAATACTTATAATCACATTGATTACTTTCTTTTTTTATAGTGTCTACTTTAGAGGTATCATATCAAATACACCATCGTTTTTTTAATTCGCTTGTAGTTTAAGTCGAATTATCATATAATTAACTAGATAAACAGGAGGTCTACTTATGGAAAAATATTCCAACTTCATTAAAACAATTATGGAAGATGATTTAGCTAGTGGTAAGCATAATAAAATAATAACACGCTTTCCTCCAGAGCCTAATGGTTTTCTACATATTGGTCATGCTAGAGCTATTATAACTAATTTTGAGTTAGCTAATTTTTTTAATGGTTACACTAATTTAAGATATGATGACACCAACCCAAGCAAAGAAGATGACATTTATGTAAAATCGATTCTTCATGATATTAAATGGCTAGGCTATGAGCCTGAAAATGTTTTGTTCGCATCTGATTATTTTGCTCAAATGTATGATAGAGCCATTATCTTAATTAACAAAGGACTTGCTTATGTTGACC
>CAZDCS010000025.1:2947-12320 GCA_964504015.1 uncultured Mariniplasma sp.
CGGGTGAGCAATCAGAATATCGGGATCGCGATATTGAAGAAAATATAAAGCTATTTAGAGAAATGAAGGCAGGTAAGTTCAAAGAGGGTGAATGTGTCTTAAGAGCGAAAATCGATATGAAGAGCCCAAATATGAACTTAAGAGATCCAGCGATATACAGGATTTCATATGCTTCTCACCATAATACAGGCGATAAATGGTGTATTTATCCGATGTATGATTATGCTCACCCTCTTGAAGACGCCATTGAGGGAATTACGCATTCACTATGTAGTTTGGAGTTTGAAGATCATAGACCACTATATGATTGGTTTATTAAACATACAGAAATGCCTATCATTCCAAGGCAAATAGAGTTTGGACGCCTTAATATTGAAAATACAGTCATGAGTAAGAGGTTACTAAGAAAACTCGTGGAAGAAAAAAGAGTTGTTGGCTGGGATGACCCAAGAATGCCAACGCTATCTGGGCTTAGAAGAAGAGGATATACGC
Organism: uncultured Mariniplasma sp.; assembly: GCA_964504015.1. Lineage (GTDB taxonomy): Bacteria > Bacillota_I > Bacilli_A > Acholeplasmatales > Acholeplasmataceae > Peloplasma. The sequence continues at coordinate 3,440 of CAZDCS010000025.1, forward strand.
CTAACGCGATTCGTAGTTTTGTTTTATCAACTGGACTATCTAAGATAAACTCAACGGTGGGTGCAGATATGCTGGAAGCTTCCCTAAGAGAGGACTTAGCACCTAAGGTAAAACGAGTTATGGCAGTAATTAATCCTCTAAAGGTGACAATCACAAATTATCCAGATAACCAAATTGAATTCTTAGAAGTTCCATATAATAATGACAACCCGAATTTAGGGTCAAGAAAAATCCCTTTCTCAAAAAATATATACATTGAAAAGGATGATTTTATATTAGTTAAACCAAATAAAAAATACAAACGATTAGCTTTAAATATTGAAGTTAGACTGTTTCACGCCTACTTTATTAAAGCTAATGAAGTAGTATATGATAAAGCAGGCAATATAGTTGAGATACTAGCGACATATGACATTGATACTAAAAGTGGTAGCGGATTTAAGGAAAGAAAACCAAATGGAACCATTCATTTTGTTGAAGCTTCTAAAGGAAAAAAAGCTAGTTTCAACTTCTTTGAAGCGATGCTTAAAGAAACTGAAGGTCTAGAATTGATGGACCGGTTTAACAACAATTCTTGGATTGTTAAAAAAGGGTATGTTGAACACTCTCTAGATACAACTAAACCCCAAGATAAATATCAGTTTATGCGCAATGGTTACTTTAATACAGATATAGATAGCAAAGCCGGAAAACTCATATTTAATGAAATTGTTCCTTTGAAAAGATCATATAAATAAGAAAGTTGGAATGATATGGAATGGCTTTTAGCCTTAAATAAATCACAGTTAAAGGCGGTAACCCATCAGGGTGGCCCTCTTTTTGTTGTCGCAGGAGCAGGTACAGGAAAGACTAAAACACTGACCTCACGAATTGCTCATTTAATTAATAACGGTGTTGAGGCTGATAGCATTCTAGCTTTAACATTTACTAATAAAGCAGCAAGAGAAATGAGACAACGTGTTATTAAAATGAGCGGACCAAAGGCAATCGATGTTTGGTTATCTACTTTTCACGCTTTTGGATTAAAAATTTTAAGGAAACATATCTTTGAATTGCCATATGGTTACCAACTGAATTTTTCAGTAATTGATGAAGATGATGGTAAAAAGATTATCCAAGAGCAGATCAAAGCACTAAAATTAGACCCTAAACAGTATTCATCAAGAGCCTTAAAAAACTTAATTGCCTTGTTTAAAAGCAAACGGATGGAGGGGTTTGAGCGAAGTGATGAAGAAAAAATATATCAAAGGTATCAAAATTATTTACGGAATAATCAGCTAGTTGATTTTGATGATTTGTTATTATATACAGTAGAGTTATTTGAAGAGTATGCGCATCTTAGGACACATTATCAAACGAGTTTTAGTCATGTGTTAGTAGATGAGTTTCAAGATACAGATAAGATCCAATATAGAATTCTAAAAGTGTTGGTGCAAAAGCATAAAAATGCTTTTGTAGTGGGTGACCCAGATCAGAGCATTTACGCTTTTAGAGGAGCTAACTATGAAAATGCTAGGCAGTTTATAACTGACTTTTCAGCAGAAAAAATTCTTTTAGAGCAAAATTACCGCTCGACAAACAAAATTTTAGAAGCAGCAAACAAGTTAATTCAAAACAACTTCAATCGCCCCGCAGCAAAAAACCTACAAAGCGACCTAGGAGTTGGAGAATCACCAATTTACCATAATGCCAGAAATGATTTCCAAGAAACATTTTATGTAGTTAATGAAATACAAAGACTAAAGTCGCTAGGATATCGCTATGAAGATATGGCTGTTTTGTATCGCAATAATGCTTTGAGTAGACTTTTTGAAGATGTTTTAATCAAAGAAGGGATCCCCTACATCATCTATGGAGGGATTAGTTTTTATGAGAGAAGAGAAGTAAAAGATGCATTAGCATATATCAGAGTTGTCCTAGATAGTGAACAAGATTTTTATTTAAAAAGAATTATCAATGTCCCTAAGAGGTCGATTGGTTTAGTCAGCTTAGCAAAACTAGAAAAAAAAGCTAATGAGCTAGGTGTTTCAATGTTTGAAGCAATTGATTACGCTGATGTGACACCTGCTGCTAAAAAAAACATGAAGCAATTTAAGAACTTAATTATAGAGCTTCAACGGGGGTTCAAAGATATGATTGAGTTAAAACAAATCATGCCTTTTTTAATGGGTAAAATTGGTTATATAGAAGCACTTAGGGCGGAAGGAAATGATACTAACGATGACCGGATTGATAACATAGGAGAACTGAATTCCGTGTTTGTGCGAGGAGATATTTATTATGAAGGATCGTTTTTAGAGAAACTAACGCAGCAACTTGATCAGATATCCCTATACTCTGGTCTGGATAAGGATATAGAAGAACAGGACCATGTTAAGCTTGCGACTTACCATCAAGTTAAAGGCTTAGAGTTTAGAGTTGTCTTTATGGTTGTTATGGAAGAATACATCTTTCCAAGTGATAGAGCGTTACTTTCAACATTTGAGTTAGAAGAAGAAAGACGCGTAGCTTATGTAGGAATTACAAGAGCTAAAGAAAAATTATATATGACTTATGCAGATAAAAGAATGGTATACGGGACAACACGTTATAGTAACAGATCACGATTTATTCAGGAGTCAAGAGCTAGTATAAAGGGACAAAAAACGATCTCTAAAGATATGAATAGTTCTAATTATTTAGAGAAGGGAATCTATGTAGAACACAGTGTATTTGGCAAAGGGATAGTTGTTAGTGTCAAAGATGAGATCGCTATAATTGCTTTTTCGATGCCTCACGGGATCAAGAAAATCTTAGAAAGTCACCCATCAATAAAAAGAATAACTAAGAATTAAGAAAGGGAAGAAAAGATGATAGTAGCTAATGTTAGTCAGATCCAAGGAGTAGAGGTTAACAATGAAGAAATGAAAAAAGTAGTAATGAAAACATTGATTTCACCAAGTCATGGCTGGGATGGATATGTCATGAGAATTGTTGAAGTCAAAGAGAAAGGATATACCCCTAAGCACCAGCACCCATGGCCTCATATCAATTATATGATTGAAGGGGAGGGTGAGCTAATGATTAAAGGAAAGATCAATAAGGTCAGCTCAGGCTCATATGCATACGTGCCATCTAATAGCCTGCATCAATTCAAAAATGTTGGAAAAGGAGCGTTTAAATTTATTTGTATCGTTCCAAAAGAAGGGCACAAATAGAATTAATTTTTTTTAATTGGAAGTAATCTAATCATTCTTTGGGTATTATAAGTCGGGTGATAAGATGAAATTAAATGAAGAACAAAAGAAAGTGGTATATTCAAATGAGCGCTTTCTTTTTTTGTTAGCTAGCGCTGGAAGCGGGAAAACTAGAGTCATAGTTGAAAGGATAAAACACCTTGTTTCAAAGGGAGTAGATCCAAAAAAAATACTCGCAATAACGTTCACTAAAAAAGCTTCTTTAGAAATGCAAGAGAGAATTGAAAATAAGGAAGTTAACATTCACACATTTCACCAATTTTGTTTCAAGAGATTAAAAGAAGATTTCAAAATCACTTTTGAAATGTTTGAGACAACTGAATCACCATTTAAAAAAGAGGAACTTCTTGCAATAGCAAACTACAAAAACAGTCTTTTCAAATTAGTAAAACCTAAGACCTATGACAAGTATCAAGACTACTTATCAGCAAATAAACTTAAGGATTTTGATGATCTGTTATTGGATTTTATCCAGCAAATAAAAATAGCGAATAGATATAAATTCGACTATATTTTTATTGATGAATTTCAAGACACGAATATTTTACAATATGAGTTATTGGAAAAAATAACTGGCGAAGAAACGAGCGTTTTAGCAGTTGGAGACCCCGATCAAAGCATTTATTCTTTTCGTGGTAGTGATAGTGAATTAATTTCTAAATTTATCATTAATTTCAAGGCAAAATTACATACATTGTCAATTAATTATCGTTCAGTTAAAAATATTACGACACTAGCAAACAGCCTTATAAAAAGGAATAACAGGCTATTTAAAAAAGAGCTAATCCCATGTGTGTTTGAGGAGCTGACACCTTACCATTTTAAATTTAAAAATGAAAAAAAAGAGATTTTTTTTCTAATAAATTTTGTAAAAACCTTAAAAAAGTCAGGAGTTAAAGAATCTGAAATCGCTATTTTGTTTCGCAATAATTTCAGAGTGAATAATTTAAAAAAAGAGTTGCTTTTGCAAGATGTTCATCACCAAATCTCTACACCAAATAAAACGCGATCACAAAACGGAATCCAATTGATGACAATCCATAAAGCTAAAGGGCTAGAGTTTGATTGTGTGATAATCGTTGGTCTAGAAAAAGGGCTTTTACCATCGACAAGAAAAAATGATGTGGCAAGTCTTGATGAGGAAAGAAGGTTGATGTTTGTAGCGATGACTAGAGCTAAAAAGTATCTTTATTTCACATCAATTGAAAAACAGTCTAATCAATATGCTTATAAAACATCCTGTTTTATTAGAGAAAGTGGAATCAAAACATTAAAGATTAAAGATATTAATGATATAATATTACTAGGTGATTTTAATGAACGTTAAGCAAAGAATACAGGAATTGACCAAACTAATTAATCAATCAGATTATGAGTACCACACTCTAGATAAACCTTTAATTTCTGATCAAACATATGATCAGTATTTAAAGGATTTAATTACTCTAGAAACTAGATACCCCAAATATAAAAGAGCCGACTCCCCAACTAAAAAAATTGGAGGGGTTGTTTTAGCAGGTTTTAAAAAGATTGCCCACAGAGTCCCCATGATGTCTTTGTCAAATGTGTTTGATGAGAAAGATATAGTGTTATTTAATGAACGAATAAATAAAAAAGTTGTGAATTTCACTTACATAACAGAGGTGAAATTAGATGGATTAGCAATTAGTTTAACTTATGAAAAAGGCCTTTTTGTTCGTGCGGCAACTAGAGGAGACGGTGTTGTTGGTGAAGATGTAACAAATAATGTAGGAACAATTAAGAGTCTCCCACTCAAGTTAAACAAGGAAATTGACATTGAAGTTCGTGGTGAAATAATTATGCCGTATCGGAGTTTTGACCAATTGAACAAAAAGAGGTTGAAAAATAATGAGCCTGTTTTCGCTAACCCAAGAAATGCTGCTGCAGGTACAATTAGACAACTTGATGCGAAAATAGTTGCTGAAAGAAATCTTGATTTGTTCGTCTTTATAATTGTGGATGCGCAAAAATATGTGAGCACCCAAAAAGAGGCTTTGCTATTTCTACAATCATTAGGCTTAAAAATCAACCCCTATTATCAAAGTGTTTTTGGTGTTAGTGCATTAATCAAACAAATCGATAACTATGAACAAATAAGAAAAAAACTTTCATATGATACCGATGGTGTTGTTATAAAAGTCAATGAGTTTTCATTCTATGAAAACATTGGCTATACTTCTAAATTCCCTAAATGGGCAACAGCTTTTAAGTTTAGAGCAGAGCAAGTAAAAACAATTGTTAAAGCTATAACTTTTCAAATAGGTCGCACAGGTGTCGTTACACCTGTAGCAGAATTAGAGCCTGTTTTAATATCTGGGTCAACAGTTTCAAGAGCAACACTGCATAATGAAGATTATATAAAAGCGAAAGATATCAGAGTGGGGGATTACGTCTTTGTTCATAAGGCAGGTGAGATTATCCCTGAGGTTGTGGAAGTTGATTTATCACAAAGAACAACGCAAATGCCATTTGAAATGATTAATAATTGTCCCTCGTGTAATCAGAACTTGACTCGGAAAAAAAGTGAAGCAGACCACTATTGCCTAAACCCAGAATGCCCAGCGCAAAAGATTAATAATTTAGTGCATTTCGCAAGCAGGGCCGCTCTTAATATTGACACGCTAGGAGAACGAGTTATTGAAAAACTATATGAGCTTGGGTATTTGGAAAAGTTGTCTAGTATCTATAAGTTGAAAGAGCACCAAGAAGAACTAAAAAAAATCCCTGGTTTTGGTGAAAAGAAAGTTAAAAAACTCTTAAGTGCAATCGAAAATAGTAAAGTTCAACCATTTGATCGATTGCTTTTTGGTTTAGGTATTAAAAATGTTGGAGCTAAGGTTGCAAAGATACTAGTTAGTAATTACCCGACAATTGAAAAGCTGATAGATGCAAATGCAGATGAGTTAATAGACATCCCTGAAATCGGTGAAGTAATTGCTAAAAGCGTATGCGATTATTTCGCTAACGCTAATAATCAAATATTAATTCAAGAGTTTAAGGAGCTAGGATTAACACTATCGTTTAAAAAAGAAGAACAAATAGAACACGAATTTAATAACAAAAGATTTGTCTTAACAGGAAAACTAGAAATGTTTGACCGAGATCAAGCATCTAATATAATTGAAAAGCTCGGGGGAAAGGTTTTATCTGCAGTTAGCAAAAAAACAGATTTTCTCATCTACGGTAAAGAGGCAGGATCAAAACTAAAAAAAGCAAATGAACTCGATGTTAAAACAATTGATGAAAAGAAGTTCAAGGTGATGACAGATGGATTTTATTAAAGTATATGGAGCAAGAGAAAACAACTTAAAAAATATTGATATTTCTATTCCTAAAAACAAGCTAGTCGTTATGACTGGTATTTCAGGTAGCGGAAAATCATCCCTTGCTTTTGATACACTTTACCAAGAAGGACAAAGAAGGTATATGGAAAGCCTAAGTTCATATGCTCGCCAATTTTTAGGAAGCTTTGAAAAGCCTGATGTTGATCGTATTGAAGGATTGTCGCCTTCAATTAGCATTGATCAAAAAACCACTTCAAACAACCCACGATCAACAGTAGGGACGGTTACAGAAATATATGATTATCTAAGGTTGTTATATGCTCGCATCGGAATGCCTTATTGTCCAGGCAGTGACGAACCACTAGCAAAACAATCAATTGATGAAATGACAATGCGTGTTTTAAAACTTAAAGAAGGTAGTAGAGTGTACATAATGTCTCCTGTTGTCGAACAACAAAAAGGGACGCACAAAAAAATTGCAGAGCAATATATCAAACAAGGGTTTACAAGAGCATACATCAATGGAAGTAGCGTTTTGTTAGAAGAAATGCCAGAGTTAAATAAAAACCATAGACATGATTTTTATTTAATTGTTGATCGCTTAATTATAAAACAAGGATTAAGAAGTCGTCTATATGACGCATTAGAGCTTTCTGCTAAACTAGCGATGGGTAAGACGAAGGTGTGGGTAGATGATAAGCAAATACTTGAGTTTAATCAAAACTATGCTTGCCCAGATTCCAGTTTCTCATTGCCGGATTTAGAACCCCGTCTTTTTTCTTTTAATACGCCAATCGGAGCTTGTCCATCATGCAACGGTCTAGGACTTAAACTAGAGGTTTCAGAGAGTCTAGTGATAGATCCTTTAAAAAGTTTAAGTGAAGGGGGATTAGTTCCTTACAAAAATAATGATATTGAAAATTTGGCCTCATTAATGCTTGAACAGTTTTGCAAGCATAACAATATTGATATGAAGATACCAATTAACAATTTGGAACAAAAACACCTAAAAATGATTTTATATGGATCGCCTGAAAAAATACATTACAGGCTTAAATCATCATCAGGAAGGATTCATGAAAAAACGGATTCTTATGAGGGTCTTATTACTAACTTAGTAAGGAGATACCGAGAAACAACTAGCACTTGGATAAGAACATGGATTGAAACTTTTATGACTGAATCGACTTGCCCAAAATGTAGAGGAGCAAGGTTGAATGAGGCTGCCCTATCTGTTCGCATTGAAAATGTTAACATTAATACTCTAACGAAAAAGTCAATTGATGATACAATCAAGTTTTTTAGAAACATAAACCTAAACAAAGAACAAAAACAAATTGCCAAACTAGCTTTGCAAGAGATAATCTCAAGGCTAGCATTTTTACAAGATGTTGGACTAGGATATCTATCGTTATCTAGAACTGCTGGGACATTGTCAGGTGGTGAGGCGCAAAGAATAAGACTAGCTACACAAATTGGATCCAAGCTGACAGGGGTTATTTATGTCTTAGATGAACCTTCGATAGGGCTACATCAAAAAGATAATGCTAGGTTAATTGAAACACTGAAGAAAATGAGAGATCTAGGTAACACACTCATTATCGTTGAACACGATCACGAAACAATGCTTGCAAGTGACTACTTAATTGATATTGGACCCAAAGCCGGCAAACACGGCGGGGAAGTGGTTGCTTACGGGAGCCCTTTAGAAGTGATGGAAAATAAGGCTAGTATTACAGGGAGATACTTAAAGGGAATAGAAAAGATTAATGTACCCCAAACAAGAAGAACAGGAGCAGGGAAAGATATTTTAGTTATGGGAGCAAAAGAAAATAATCTAAAAGACATTAGTGTTGCTTTTCCAATTGGAAAGCTAACAGTTGTAACTGGTGTTTCAGGCTCGGGGAAATCAACACTAGTTAATGATATTTTATTAAAAGGACTGCGACAAAAATATTATAAAACAAAAGAACACCCAGGATTGCACACAACAATAAACGATCATAAAATGATCGATCGTGTTATTGAAATTTCACAGTCACCTATTGGAAGAACTCCAAGAAGTAACCCTGCGACCTATACAGGGGTATTTGACAATATAAGAGATCTATATGCACAAACAAATGAAGCAAAAGCTAGAGGCTATAAAAAAGGAAGGTTTTCATTTAATGTTAAAGGTGGTCGCTGTGAGGCTTGTAGGGGAGATGGTTTAAAACGGATATCGATGCATTTTTTACCAGATGTCTATGTGACCTGTGAAGTGTGTCAAGGCAAGCGCTATAATTACGAGACCTTACAAATCAAATACCGAGATAAGCAAATCGCGGATGTTTTAGAAAT
>CAZDCS010000026.1:0-2009 GCA_964504015.1 uncultured Mariniplasma sp.
GGTTTTGTTTGGCGATAAAAGCTTTATCTCAAGAGTTGGTCGCTCAAAGACATTTTTCGATTAAGGGGACTTGTGTATCAAAATGAGAAATACAGTCAATTAGAGACTATTTATCCAATCATTGAGTTATTATGTGTTGATTTTATGTGTTAAGTCCTTTATCCGCTCGATGTTAGGGATTGAGGGTTTAGTATCGTTAGTGTTACCGGCAAACAAATCATAAGTAATGGGGATTTCTTTATTATCAATAAATAACCCATTTGGACAATGTTTGTTTTCTTCATCTCTTTGGAAAAGCCTTTTTCCTACATTTTTATTATGCACTATACAACACATTAAATAGCTTGCTAAAAAGCATCTTTGTTTTTGAACAGAAATCGCTGTAAATGCACTATGCAAAAAAATCTCAAAGATAAGAAAGAGCTACAAAGTGTAAAATATTGCATAATGTTTTGAATATAACGTATTTAAATGCAAAATATTGCATTTAATACAAAGATGATGTATACTAGTGATGGGTGATACAATGAAAATATATGGAGTGGAAACAAATGAAGTTATTCTAAAAGAAATAGGTAAGAGAATAAAATCAAGAAGGATATCTTTATCTATTACACAAAAAGATCTAGCATTAGAATCAGGAACTTCTTTGCGGACTATAATTAATGTTGAAAATGGAGAGAATGTTTCTTTAAAGCATCTTATATCTATTTTAAGAGTTATTAGAGTTGTTGAGAATCTGGATCTATTAATATCTGAAGGTAAAACCAATCCTTTAGAAATTTTAGATTTAGGTCATAGCAGAAAAAGAGTCTCAAAAGTAATAAAAGACAAAAAATCAAATTGGAAATGGGGAGACGAAAAATGAGAGTTGCTGAAGTCAAATTATGGAAAACAAGAATAGGTGTAGTATCAATAGATGATGACTCCCCTTATTGCACTTTTACCTATGATCAAAAATTCATTACTAGTGGTATTAATATTTCACCACTCATGATGCCTTTGTCAAATGCGATTTATCAGTTTAAAACACTACCTCTGGAAAGCTTCAAAGGCTTGCCTGGGTTGCTTTCTGATGCGCTCCCAGATAAATATGGAGACGCTATTATTAATGCGTGGTTAACCGCAAGTGGAAGAACACGTGAATCTTTTAATATTATTGAACGATTATGCTATATAGGCACTAGAGGAATGGGCGCGTTAGAGTTCTTTCCTGATCAGAACAAAAAACTAAATGTTTCAGAAGAAATTGAAGTAAAGCAACTTGTTAAATTGAGCAATAAAATTTTAAACCACAAAGAAAGTATCTCTTCAAAAGATAAAGATGCGTTAAAAGATATTATTAAAGTAGGAACATCTGCTGGTGGAGCAAGAGCCAAATCTATCATTGCTTATAATGAAAAAACGGGTGTCATTAAGTCTGGACAGATTGCTGCTGGAACAGGATTTACTTATTGGATAATGAAGTTAGGTGGGGTCGACCAAAAAGAGGAAACATCATTTACTCAAATAGAGTATGCCTACTATTTGATGGCTAAAGAAGCCAAAATTACTATGAGCGAGTCAAGACTGTTGAAAATAGATGATCACTTTCATTTTATAACAAAAAGGTTTGATAGAGTTGTTTTAGAAGATGGTTCAATTGCCAAAGTGCATATGCAGACTCTAGGTTCACTTGCACATATTGATTACAATGACCCAGGTATTATGAGTTATGAAGAAGTTACACATATCATGTATAACTTAGGTATAAAAATAAGCTCTAATGAACAGTTCTTCAGAAGAATGGTTTTTAATGTTATGTCAAGAAACCAAGATGATCATGTTAAAAATATTTCATTTTTAATGGATAGAAAAGGTAATTGGTCTTTGTCACCTGCATATGACATGACTTATGCTTATAACCCAGATGGCAAGTGGACAATATCTCACCAAATGTTGATTAATGGAAAAAGAAATAACATCAAAAAAGAAGACTTACTAGAATCAGCACATTCAATGAAAATAAA
>CAZDCS010000026.1:2109-11965 GCA_964504015.1 uncultured Mariniplasma sp.
TACAACATCTAAAAAAAGTTTAACAACTCAATTGAGCTGTTAAACTTTTTTTCTTTTAACTGTCAAACTCATGGCCTTCCAGTTGATATTTCCAAGTCATATCAACACTTATCTTGATTCCGCTTAATGAAACAAGAATTATATTAACACTGGTATGCCAGGAATCATTCCCACTAACGCCATCGCTATTGTAGTTACAATAAGAGTTATAAGGGGGATAATGATGCGACTTGTAAGTGTAAGTGATTCAGATCTTTTTTTGTTTCCAAGTATTCCAGAATTGTCAATAAACATTGCAAACGCCCAACCGAAAACGGGATTAATCAAAACTGATCCAAACATACAAATAGCAGCAGTCTGAGATTCTTTTGTATCTCTAATCATCCGCATTCCTGCTTCTAATAAAGGAAGAAATACTCCAACAATTAAGGCTACTTTTAGAACAGGTGCCCACATTGCAATATCCATTGGAAACCCAAGGAACGCAACCAATATACAACCAAGACCTGTAAGTATCGCTCCAGCAGGTATTGGACGCTTCGCAATTGCTGCAGGAATCATATATGTCCCCCAAGAAGAAGCAATATTACCACCACCAAGAACGCTCCCTACTATCTGCCTTACTGAAGCGGAAGCCATTGTATCATCAACATCCATAAAAACTTTTTCCGCTCCTTTAGGATAGTTCATCTCTTGAAATACCTTGTGTCCTAAAAAATCTGGTGGCCACATTGCAATTGCTAAGACTGCAAAAGGAATTACAGCAATAAAATGTCCGAAGTTTGGCAAACCTATCATCCACCCTGTATCAGCACCCCACCAATAAAGAGGATTTATAATCGGAAGCCCAGGCGAAGTTGCAAATTCAAATGGAGCGCCTAATGTAAGTGCGATTATCAATGAAACTAGTGAAGCTATTGGGATTGCAAGCCACCTTTTATCAATGCGCGCAAGATAAGAATATATTAGAATAGTTGCAAATATTATTATTAAAAATATATGTTCTCCACCGGCGGTGGATGACCAAGTTCTTAGATTGCCCATTTGGCTTAACAGCCCCATCATACCTAAAAAGATGAGCAATCCACCTCGGACACCGGTTCCAGTTAGCTTGACGAGTTTCGAACCACCCTTAACCCAAGTAAGTAACAGTCCAAACACACCAATTGAAACTCCCAACGCAAGAGGATGACCCCCAGCGACGACTATCAATCCAATAAGAGGTATTATTGGGCCGTGTGTTCCTGCTAAATTTGCTTTTGGATTAAAAAATCCAGATATCGGGATAACAAATAGTACTGCAGCAATTACTAATTCAAATCGGACATTTTCAACAATAAAATCTTGAGAAAGCCCAAATCCAGAGGCAAAAGCTGCAACAATCGCTGTTACCATAACAATTTTACCAATGGTTGCTGCAATAGCTGGGACAATATCTTCAAACTCGAAATTAAAATCTCTTCCGGGCAGATTAAGTCCCCAACGTTTTGGAGACATTATTTTTAGTTCATGTTCCAAATACTCTTTACGTGATGCAAATTCCTTAGCTGGTTTATGCAACTTTTGATATTCGCTTTTCACAGGTGTTATACGTTTTTTCATTTATTCCTCCATAATTTTTTTAAATATGTTATCTCATTAGTTAAACGATGTTCAATATAAGTGCCGATATTGCTTTAAGATATCAATTGGCAAGTCGTCATCTGGAATGTCATACCTTTGACCTGATTTAGACTTGAAGCTATATAATTGAATACTACATGATGGTGCCTCTTGAATCAATATTGATAACCTAAATACTTCATAAATCGAAACCAGTTAAACATCCATCTAAATGTATAACCAGGACTTCGCTAAACAGTTTTTAATTTTTCGTGATAATTATTGATCACTCCTTAATGTGGTAACTTAATTACTTGTCACATAAAGTATACCACTTTCCATATAATAGATTTAGGTTGTTAAAAGGAGACCATAACCCTATCTAATATTCTTAAGTGTTGTAGAGATATTCACCTAATAAGTAACCGGGAATGCCCAAATCTAGCATGTGTCCCTCCTACTTGTGTTTTACTACATCAATTGTATCAATTAAGTTGTGAAAAATAAAGGCTTTTTTAACTTCTTCTTCATTTTTTTAGTTAATCACCCTTAGGGTTTGTTGATAGATCAATTCAAATAGTTCTTGTTCTTCAATTTTTATCTCATCACCGACATATTGAAACAATAAACCAGAGATAATCGCTTGGACAACATTCCTTTGATATTTGCTTTCTGTTTGTGGTTGGACAAGACTTTCTTTAATGCCTAGAAAAAAGATTTCTTCAAATCTTTTTTCTAGCTTAACATAAATATCTTTAGCTGTTTTTTCAACTCCAAAGTTAACAAAGGCATCTTTGTGTTGATGGATAATTGCATGCATAATTGTACTCGCATCTTTCATCACAATTAGAATTCGGCTAACTTGTTCAATAAAAGCTCCTTTGAAATCTTTTGCCTTAATATCAACATTAAAGATTTGTTGATAGCTATAAAGTAGATAGTTATAAGTTTGTTCAATAATATCTGCCTTAGAACTAAAGTGTTCATAAACAGTACTTTTACCTATTTCTGCTCTTTGTGCAATTTTCGCGATTGTTAGATCTTTTAAATTAGGATTTTCTTTAATATAAGAAACAACTACATCCAATATTTTATTTTTGGTTGTCATCATTTTCCTTTGCCTCTTGTCTTATTGTTTTATAGTTAAATAGAGCATACATCGTTGGTACAATGACTAATGTTGTTAGTGTTGCATAAAAGAGTCCGCCAATTGATGTAATTGCCATCGGTTGAAGCATTTCATCTCCTTGGCCTATTCCAATAGCCATCGCCAATAGCGCTAAAATCGTCGTTAGAGCCGTCATAACAACTGGTCTAAGTCTTGTTTGACCTCCTTTGACAATTGCTTCTATCACTTGATATCCTTGGTCTCTTAATTTGTTAATATAATCGATTAAGACAATTCCATTATTAACAACAATCCCAATTAAAACAATTAGCCCCATAAACGCTACTAAACTTAAATTTAGATTGGTGACTAAAAGAGCCATCATGCCACCAGTAAAAGCTAAGGGAATTGAAATTAAGATAATTAAAGGGTAACTTAAAGATTGAAATTGGATAGCCATTATCATATAGACTAAAAGGATTGCAACAAGAGCCGCTAAGGCTAGATCCGATATTGCTTTTATAATCTCTTCAGCCTCACCCTCAAAAGTGACTGTGTAGCTACTACCATAGGTTAAAAATTGGTCACTGTTTAAATATTCATTAACTGCTGTTATTACTCTTTGGTTAACGATTGTTACATTTTTCCCTTCTTCGACTTGTGCAGATACTGTTAAAAAGCGATTTGAGCCATCGGTGTTAATTGTTAAAAAGCCTGTCACTTTATCAATTATAGTTACACTAGTTAGTGGATCTGTTGTAAATAAAGGTGCAAGACTTAGTGAAGCCAAGGTTGGGTTTGTACTAACTGGATCAAAGACAATTTGTCCGTTAGTTATTTTTAAGAAAGGATTAATAACCATTTGTATTTGATCTCCATCGTTATATGATGCAAGCATCATATTAGGTAGGTATATCCCTTGTTCAGATGTTAAAAGAAATTGATCAATCATTAACCGGGTTTGGTCATCAAATAACTGAACTCCGCCAAAAAATGTTTGATAATCGCCAAATGCAGCAAAATCAATCTCCCCTCCAATTGCTTCATTAGGTAGATCTAGAGTGTAGTCGATCCCTTCAATTGTTACTGTTGTATTTTGATCTTGACCTAGATTATCTAAGTTAGTGTATAAAAGAGCAATGTTATCAATTATATCTTGATTGGTTAATCCAAGTAGCATTGCGTTATTGTTATTAACAGTGATTTTAACGTTATCAATTCCTTGGTTAATTCCACTATCTACTGTAGCGACACCATCGACATTAGCAATAATAGCCGTTAGCTCATGACTTATTGACTCAAGCGTTAACAAGTTATGTCCAGCTACCTTAATATTAATCCCTGATGGTCCAGCAAAACCAGCGGTACTATTTTGGGCTGAAACACTAATTTCTTCAATTTGTGTTTTTTGCAGGCCGCCAACTAAAGTATAATCAAGATCATCAATAAGAGCTTTAACAACTAAAACAAGCTCATCTGTTGATTTTGTTCTATTATCAACAAGGTTGATTGTCATATAAATAATGTTGCTATTTCCCATCAGCATCAATCTCATCCCGCTATCACTATTAATTGATGCTGAGATGTTTTTGATATCTTCAATTTGTAATAATTTTTCTGTCAGATAGTCAGTGAAAAGGGCTTTTTCTTGAAATTCAGTTTGTCTTGTTGTTTGAATCTCAACATTAATAATTCCCTCATCAGATGGCGGAAGCATAATAAATCCTTTAGAGGTAACTAGTAGTGTTGATGTAATAAGCAACAAAACAACTAGTATGAGTGAGATTGCTTTATATTTAATTGAAACTAAAATCGCTTTTTTGTAAAATGCTTGAATTTTAGTTAATCCCTTATTTTTTTGTTTTTGATCTTTCTCATTTAAAAACCGCGATGCTAATGCTGGGACCATTGTTAAAGCAATTATTAAACTGGCTCCTAGTGAGTATGCAATCGTTAGAGCCATAGAGATGAAAATATCAGCAACCATACCATCGATAAAGACGATTGGAAGAAAAACAGCAATTGTCGTTAGAGTTGATGCAGTAATCGCACCTGCTACCTGTCTAGCTCCTGAAACAGCAGCTTCAACTTTGGTTTTTCCTTCACCTATCATCCGGTAAATATTTTCAATAACAACAATTGAGTTATCGACTAACATCCCAATTCCTAAGGCTAGTCCACCCATTGAAACAAGGTTTAAACTAACATTAGTGAAATACATTAAAGCCATAGCAGCAATAACGGAAATTGGTATAGCTAGGCCAACTATCAGTGTTGGTTTAATATCTCTTAAAAAGAGGAAGAGGATAAAGATAGCTAAGATAGCACCAATAATAAGATTTTGCAAAACTGAACCAATAGCCTTATTAATGTATTCACCTTGATTGAGTAAAATTGAGTAACCAGCATTAGAATCTTCGGCAGTTATCTCATTTAAGCGGTTTGTAATATTATTAGTTACTTCTGTGACACTATGATCTGCTTGTTTTTGGAAAGAAATTTGGATCCCTTGGATTCCGTTTATTTTAGAATAAGTCTCTAGATTGGCATTAACAAACTTAATGCCATTAGGTATAGCTAGATCACTTAAATTAATGACCTCACC
The DNA here is from genome assembly GCA_964504015.1 of uncultured Mariniplasma sp. Taxonomy (GTDB): domain Bacteria; phylum Bacillota_I; class Bacilli_A; order Acholeplasmatales; family Acholeplasmataceae; genus Peloplasma. The sequence continues at coordinate 7,425 of CAZDCS010000026.1, forward strand.
TAAAGAGATTGTAATAGGCAATAATTTGATATCTTTGAGTTGTGCTGGTCTATTCCCTAAATAGAGCATTCTTAGCTCTCCAGAATCAAGAGCAACACCAATTAAACCATCAACGTTTTGCTCTTCGATGATAGCTAGAACATCATTATGGGTTAAGCCGTGCGTATTTAGCAGGTCTTGGTCTAAGTTGATTGATAAAACAACATCTGCCGCACCTGAAATTGTAACATCAGCTACGCCTTTAATACTAGTTAGTTGATGTATAATATCTTGGTTTACCCATTCAGTATTTTTAATTAGTATTTCTTCATCTGTTAGTGTTTGATCATATTGTCTGTAAAGCGTTAGCGTCATAACTGGTAACATATCAGGTGTGATGCGAACTATTCTAGTTGAACCCACACCCTCAGCAAAAGTTATATTATTAAGTAGTTCTCTAAGCTCAATAATAACACTATCCATATTAGCTGATGCTGAAAAAGTGATAATTGAAATACCAAAATGCTCATTAGACATTGAGGTTACTTCTTTAAAGTTACCAATTGTTGAGACTAGTGGTTCAATTTGGTTTGCTATTTCTTGTTCTACTTCCTCAGGATTAGCTCCTTGATATGAAGTTATAGTAACAACAAAGGGGAGATTTATCTCAGGAAACAATGTTACAGGTAGGCGCGTTAGCGAAAATAACCCTAAGACGATGATAATTAGAATCCCCATTAAAACTGTAATTGGTTTTTTGACACTGTATTTGCTCATAAAATTCTCCTTTTTCTATATAACAATACCCGACCGAACATTCGGTCGGGCATTTAAAGTATACCAGCGTTTATTTGTTTTGTCAAAAGAAATATCTTGTATTAGTCACCTTTTAAACGAATATCGTTGTTGTTCTTGTTTATATTTCTGCTCCCCATCTATTCTATTTTGCTTGTTGAGTTTAGCCAGTTATCAGCTCTTTCTAATTATTGTCTTTTTATCTAACAAGTATATTATTTGATCAACTAATAAATCGCTTCTACCGATTGTAAAATCACTAGTTAGAATTTGCGCTCCGCTGCTCATTGCTTTGTCAAAGTCAACCCAGCTAAAAACAAGATTATCATCAATTCTTGTTCTAACAATAAGGCCCAACTCTACCATTGATGAGATAAGTTCAACATCAAGACTATTATGGACAACAAATGATGCATAGCTCTTTTCAATATCATTATGATAAACCCCGATAAACATCGCTTGTTTTTCATCTGAAAGGTTTAACTCATAGTATGCAGTTGAAAATTCTCCTGGGTGAAGAACAATAATCACTTTTCCTAAAAGTGATTGAACACTAGGCCAGCCTTGTGATACAATTGTTTCATTTAGTGTTTTGTTATCTGCTTTCATCTGCTCCGGCATTACTAAATGGTTATCTAATTCGGCAATAATGAGATCATTTAGATCTCTGAGTTCTTCTGCACCTATGTCTCTTAATTTAGGGTCAAGAACCATCCAATCATTTTTTATTTCTAAAAGTATAATAATAGGGATATGATTTGGATTGTGTTGTGAAAAAAGCGCTATTTCGCGAAGTGCCATGGAGAAAACTGGAGCTACACTACTATTATCAACTAAGGGAACATGTGTTAAATGAAACACATCTTTTCGCAGTCTAAGATCTAGTTCCATACTTCTAATTCCGAGTTGTAGCTGTTCTGTTAAACTCTTATATCCATAATCTAATGCTCTAGCTTCTTCCTTACTAGAAGCTAATCCAATAATCAGTCTTCCAAGTTCAGGTCCGTTTTTTTTGTAACTGTTATGCGATGCTAAGTACTTTATCTCATTGAGTTTAATTGTATCGTCGTCTTTATTGAAATTAATAAACAAATTTTCATCCACTGGTTCAAAATCTGACGAATCGTAATACAGATTTAACTGTTCAAGATGTTTTTCTTGAGCTTTGGTGTCAAAAACTCTAACAGCATAGAGTCTGAAAAAAATCACTGAAAACAATAGAATAACCGCTATTAGAATTACACTTACTACCTTTATTGTTTTCTTCATATAAGCATACAAAATTTAAGTTGGATTAAGCAAGCGCTTAATCACTTTAAATCTTTACTCCTTCTTGTCTTATTTTAGACATATCTTGCGAGATTTACACAAGCAAGAATGTTTTTATAGCGAATCCCATTTCTTGTGGTTTAACGCAGATAACTTGACTTTTGGATGCGTTTTAACTTCCAAGACAAACAGTACAGTTAACAATGAGACTTATATCCATTTTTTATTCTTATGACTCCATTTTTTGAATGAAGATGCTCTTTTCTCTTTTAATTCATTTACAATAGGCTTTACAAAATCTCTAATCATTCTACCGCATTCAATGAATGAAATTTCTTGCTTAATCCCTCGTTTCTTTATCATAGAGTTCCAGAACCTTCTTCTTGTTGGATTATTAATATACTCATCATCATATAAAATAATGTAATCAAGCGAAGTTTTTCTTTGATCAAAAGTTGCTTTAATTGCCCCTAGTATAGCATTGTAGTTAAAGTCAGTGGTGTTTAACAAAGTATATATATCAAAGTAATCTTTATATCTTGAATTTAGTTCACCCAGTGAAACAATTGCCTCGAATTTCTCAGCTATAATAGATTCTTTTGAATACACATTAATTTTTGGTGTTTCCAAATCCAATATAGTAGGGAATTCCATTTGTAAAACTTCAGGTTTAACTATATCACCAAAGCCAATATCAATAGATATTTTTTGTTTTGATTTCCCTAAATATGATTCTACAGTGACTTTTACACCTGTATAAAAGTCCCCCTTAGTTAGTCCGCTTAAGTCCAACGACTCTAAATCATATGTCACGAAATCATTGCGATAATCAATTCCAATGATATCTTGAAACACTTTTTTGATTTTATCAACGTCGTTTTTTATTCCCTTACTTAATAAATCAATATCAGCTGTTGCCCTTGGATATTCCTTATTATAGATAGCATAAAGTAACACACCACCTTTAAGGATGAAGTTACCTTTATAGTTAGATATTGAAATTCTATAAATAAACCTTTCAATCAAAAACATTGTCAGTATTTCGCTATATAATCTTTTTGTAATTCGTGATCTGTATTTCAATTTACCTTTGATTGATTCTACACTTTTCATAGTAATACCTCAAAGTATGTTTTTAGTGTATTGTAAACATTTAGTTTTTTTGCATACATAACCAGCTTATGAAAATCTTTATCTTTTCGTTTTATATAGTTTGTTACAATTTCTTTCATTATATCGATACCAATTTTATTTCTATAAAAGAGAATGTCACAAATTGTTTTCTCAATATCATATATTTTGTATGAACCTTCTATATTTCTAGTAATTGTGATACCAGTTTCGTATCTGGAATCACCATAGTAGATAGGATTCATTATTGGATAGTTTGGTAGGTTAACGACATTCCTTTTACGTTTAACAGCAACATCAATTGTATTTGGCCTGAATGTGGTAAGCCCGTAATGTACAGCCGCACTTAGTTGACAAATAACCCCTCCCGAAATATATACATCTACATAATAGAATTCATGTTCTTCGCCAAAAAAATTGAGATTCTCATAATACCTCTTATTTATCTTATAAATTTTTTTTTCAGTTATTAGTTTCTGAATCTTATAATAACTGTATTCTTCTTTTAGTTCTTTAATTGATATAAACTTTTTTTCGGTATTCATGCATCCACCTCTTAAACTTATTATAAAAGATACTTTGAATTATAGCAACATATATTTAAATAAAAAACGGCATATATCATAAAGTGCAGTTTTTTATTTAAATATATGTTTTTGTTTCAAGACTTAAAATCAATTATATCCGACTCAATCTTGCCTATTAAGGTCACGACCAGATTCAAACTGGTGATCAAGGAGTTGCTTTATTATGCTAAATTCACTTGAACGTTACTAAAATTTGTTTTATCAATCTGCTTTTCTCTATCATTGCCATACAATAACATGTCTATATCTTTTCTGTCCTACTTATTGTAACCTATCCAGTCCTAAAAAGGGTGCCTCACCAGTTTGTAGATAACCTCTTAGCTTTTGCATATTTCAAGAACTCTTCCTTAGCTTCTTTTTTATAGGTTCTTGGTTTGATCTTTTCATCACTGTTTTTATGGCATTGAGTAATAATGTTTTCTGTTTTTTCACGAACAGCATTTAACAATTTCAAATCTGTTGGGTAAGTTATATTAACAGGCACCGCTGTGGCATCAATTGACATCGAGCCTTGATGTGTAACATCATCTTCAACAGGCTTTTTGATTATTTTGTGTGACTTCAAGAGTGTTTCAATCAATTGTTTTGCAATATCAATTCCAATTAACTGGCGGTACTTGCATAAGAGTGTGTAATCAAAAAGTTCATCATGAATAAAATCATCTAAACCTAAAAAGTATTGCAGCATTGGCGTTTCCATAATTGTAATTAGGGTTCTACGGTCAGATAGCCCTTTATCGCTTTGGATTATTAGTGCTCCTATTATATGTCTAGTAGAAA
>CAZDCS010000027.1:0-11487 GCA_964504015.1 uncultured Mariniplasma sp.
CTATAAGATAATCACTTTCTTTTAGTTTAGCTAATATTCTTTCCCCTTCAATCTTTAGTCCTTTAGAAGTTGACTCATCTTTAATTTCAATAAATTCCATTTTACTAGGAATTTGTTTAGCATAATATTGGATACCTTGCACTAAGTGCTTTTGATTTAATTTTCCGACAACAACAATTTTTATCATATTTTTATCACCGGCAACCCTTCTTGGGAAGCAAAGAAAACCTCAACCTTAGTTGGATCATCAAAAAATTGAACAATAGACTCTTCAATATCTAGTTGCGAATTGCAGTCTTGTGAAATATGGGCAATAACCCATTTACTATTCTTCTTTCTTACAAGCCGGTTCATCAACCATGCAGCATCATCATTAGACAAATGGCCTCGTTCTCCTAAAATGCGCTTTTTTAACATAAAGGGACGTGGCGATTTCATTAGCTTTGTTGGATGGTGATTCGCTTCTAAAATATATAGGTCAGCATCACTTAACAATTCATAATAGCTTTGGTCAACATACCCTGAATCAGTTAATAACACAATCTTTTTACTTTCATAATTAAACACAAAACCCACTGGCTCACTAGCATCATGTGACAACATAAAAGGCATTACATTGATATCTTTTAGCTGAAATGCGATATCTGATTCGATAAAATGGATATTTTTCAACAAAATAATCACATCAGAAGCTAAGCACTCATATGTCCCTTTAGTAAGGTAAACATCTCTGATGGCTCCTTTTTTCAGAAGCATCTTTATCCCAGAAATATGATCTGAGTGTTCATGCGTGATTAAAAGAGAATGCACATCAGATATCTTTTCTCCGTATGCCTCCATTTTATTATTAACTTTTTTATAGCTTATTCCGGCATCAATAAACAACTTGTTTTCACCTATTTTTAGATAGGTCATATTGCCTTTAGAGCCGCTTGCTAAAACATAAATTTCCATGCTATCACCTTCCTTATAATAACATACAAATATGTGATATTATCAAATAAAACAAAAGTGATTGCTTTACATTCTTAAAAATGCTATATTTATACTGCTTAACCGAAAAATACAAAAGGAGTAAACACTAATGAAACAAATCAAAAATTTTAAGCGTATTACAGTATTTCTCTTATTATTTGCAGCAATACTGACGTTGACCGCTTGTGGCGACAGCCAAAAGGCACCCTTTGGCAGCATCTCAGATGACCCTTATCTAACGATAGGCGATATCGTTGTTACTGAAAGGGATCTATATGAGCAACTAAGGTTGCAAGGTGCGTCACTTTTAGCGACGATGATTGATGAGAGGGTTTTTGCTGATGAAATGGCAACAATTAAACAACTGTTAGCTAGTGGCGATGAAACTTTAAATACTTCTCTTGATAAGATGATAGCGGGAGCTATCTTTGGCACATCAGATGAAGAACAGCTTACAGAAATGCATGCTGAACACCCTGATATGTGGGCAAGAAACATCGAAATGTTTGTTGATTCTTTGTTTCTATTAGATAATACAGTTGACATACCTTCAACTATTGCTGATATCAAAGGATTAGCAACTACTCAAGAAAATGCTTTTAGTGGCTTTTCATCTATCCCTTTGCTTGTTGAAAGATATTCTCTAAGACTTTCACAACAATATTTCGCCCAAAAGATCTTAGATGTTGAAGTTCTTGACTCCGAAAATGATAACTATATTAGTGAAGAAGATATTATAGCTTATTATCAAAGAGAAAAAATGGGTAGGTATAATGTTGATGTTTTAGTTGTCCGTTTCATTAATTTAAATGAAGCAAATGCTGCTCTCCAACTCCTAAGTATCAAATCAGATGCTAGAGGGTTATGGTATGCGATACCTGACATCCGTATTCTTCCTGGTGAAGAAGGGTTTGTTGACCTAACAGATACAACACCTCAAACGGGCAATGCACATGTTAAAGAGATTCTTGAAGACCTAGGGTTACTTGGTAAATTAGGTGTTAATTATGAAGATCGTGCTCAATTAAGCGTTGGTGATTTCGCTGACTTTTATAAGAGTTATATTATTAGAACAACTAGAACCAACGGAAGACCCGATGAAGCTCTTACAACTGCTCAAGTTAAAGAAAAATTTGTTGCTATCTATAATGTTTTAAACCCTGCATCGCAAATTGAAATTACTAATGATGGAGAAATTAGAGGAATTGGAGACAGTGAATTTGACTCTACTTTCACTCACGAAGATTTATCTGAGTTGAATGTTGGTTTGCGAAATCACATCTACACAACTCTAGTATCACTTTCGTCAATGGAAGATCCTAATGACACTGATGAAGGAAAACCTTTTTCATCTCGCATTCAAACATTTGGTGACTCTCGCTTTTTAGTCTTTAGACTTGATGACGAAAGTGCTTTAGAAGAAGCTATTTTTGATGAGACTGAAGAACAGTTCACTGACACAACAGAAGCACAAGCAATGCAAGATGAAATCTTCGAATCCATCAAAGAGTCAAGACTTTCTTCTACTTTTATAACCGCACAAGTAAATGAGCTTTATACTGAAAAAGAATTAAACATCTTTGATCCAATCGTTAGAGTTTTTTATGAACAAACATTTGGCTACGAGGGTACAGATAAAAATAAATCTGGTGATATTATAGCAGAACTTGGAGATATCCAAATTACTGTTGACGATTTTTTTGACCGACTAGAACAAACATTTGGAATCAATTTATCATTAGATATCGCTACAAATAAGTTCTTGCTAGCTAGTGATGCATATTCGGTTGATGAGGACGATATGGAAGACTATCAAACCCAATTCGAAGACATTATTTCTCAGTTTTCTGGTGATAACTTTGCAGCATCTGGTTTTCCTGCAAGTATGGGAAGACAACAATTCTTACTTCTAGCTTTTGGTGCCTCAACTAATTCTGGAGCAGTAAATCAGTTATTTGTTTACCCTAATTTAAGACAACAATTCTTAGATGATTTCGAAGCACATTTTTCTACAAGTGATGAAACAATCTATGCTAAATTCGCTGAGTTAGCAGCACTTCAACATGCTAATTTCACATCTATTAATGTTAGTCACCTCTTAATCTACTTTGATGAAGATGGTAATGGCATGCCTGATGATCCTCAAGAACACCTTGATTCATTAAGTGAAGCAGGACGCACGCAAGTACTTGACGGCCTAACTTCCCTTGTTCAACTTATTTATTCTAAAGTCGGGAATTATACAGGAATGGCAGAAGGTTTAACTGAAATTGCAAATCAATTCAATTTATCAGGTCGAATTGACCGCGGAAGTATTATCCCCCCATATGATTATCAAATTGAATTAATTTGGTCACAATACCGTCGCCTAGGTTTTAATCTAAAATTTGAAGTTCTTCCTACTCCGATAACTAACACATCAAATTTTATTACAGGACGCGGGATGCTTGATGAAGTCTTCTATGAACGTGCAATGCAACTACATACAACACTTGCTGAGATGGAAGAAGATGACTCTTTGTTCCCACATCTAGATCTATTTGATACTGTTATTACTAATGATGCTTTAGCTGAAGTTATGTCAGGATTTGGTTTTCATTTAATTCTTGCTACTTCAATTAGTGAACCTGTTAGTGCGATATTTGATGCTTCAGATGATGAAGCAGGCAGATATGAAACAGCTGATGGTTTAACTGTTTACAACAGTGATTCTGATACACTTACTGCTAATCAAGTTGAGTTCTACTTAACTGAAAAAGCATCTGCTGAAGGAGTTATCTTACCTTCTGAAGTTCAACAAGCAATTGATAATTTCTTGAATCCTGTTTTAGCTCGCTACCAAAACAACTTCATGCAACGCGAACTTATTTTCGAGTTATTAGAAGATGCTGTCTTTGCTGATTCTGCGAACAACGCAAGACTACAAATTATTCGTGAGATTAACAGACGTCAATTAGAAGAGTATTTACTTTCTGATAGTGCTTATTTCGATCAAAATTATGCAAACTTATATGCAACTTGGTTTGATATTTTAGAAGGCTAAGACCTAAAATTTAATCAAAAAGGATTTCCCACTTTATTTTGCGGGAAATCCTTTTTTTTATTGTCTAGATAATAATCCTCTAATATTTATGATTTATTAACTCAAAGCTTTAATAACAACTTATTCCTTATGTCTTTAATGGATCCAGATGTAGGTTTATTATATCTTTTTATAGACTCTATTTTTTCAATGTCGATTTATAAAACCTCATTCTATCTAAGACCGCAACCATATTAGTAAAAGTTCCTTCTTGTGTTTGTTCTAATGTTTCACCTAAAACGGTGAATTTAGAATCAATAGTATCTAAATACCACAACAATAAAGCTTCTCCTATTTGTGGTTTTTTAGGTGACCCAAAATGGAATAGTCCGTGATGTGAGATTATCATATGTTTGAGCATTAGCGCTTCTTCACTACCGGCAAACCCTAGTTCTCTTGCTGCTGTATCAACATCGATTGTTTGCATCACAAGATGGCCTATTAACAGACCCTCTTTTGTATATTCTCCGTCAACACCACTAATCTCTGAAATCTTAGACATATCATGCAAAATAGTTCCTGCATACAGTAAGTCTTTATTCAAGTAAGGATAGATTATAAGAAAAGGATCTATAAGTTTTAACATCGTTAAAGTGTGATAACTCAATCCCCCAACATAGGCATGGTGAAACTTAGTTGCTGCTGGGTGCATGTAGAACACTTGCTTGTTTTTTTGATATATTTGAGTTGTTATTTTCTTTAAAATTGGATTTCCAATTTTATCTAAAAACGACTCAACACCCTTTTTTATCTCCAAAATCGAGATAGGAGCATAATTATAAAAATGATCAAGTACTTCAGTCAGTTCATCATCAAAAATAACTTGTTCTATTTTTTCAACAGATAAACACTTTAATACCAACTCATCTTCTGCCTTAACAATAGCTTGTGTTTGAAACTGATAAACTTTTCCCATTTCTATTTTCAAAAATTGTTCAGCGTCTAGTTTTATATTCATTGTTTCATCATCAATGCTTTTAACTGATGTGTTCCAAAACGCTTCTCCTGAGTTTATGTTCTCGATTTTCGCTATAATTTCAAATAATTTGTTTTCGATTAATTCCATATCATTCTCCTATTGTTGGCTATGTTCTAAGACATACTTTGTCAGTGCTTCTTTTTCATTTTTTAATTTCTTGTTTAAAATTTCACTGACCATGTCTGCTTGCATATTACTAACCCAAGCACCGGCCTTTTTATTTGTTAATTTGATCATTTCTCTTGCTCTTAGTTTTAAATCTAAGACACTTTGAATTGGCAAGGTTTTATATTCAAATTCAATTTTAGTTTTTAAGTTTTTAGTTCGCTTTAGCATAAAATTAACCCGGTTAGCTAGTAAACATAAATCAATCCCGTAGTTGAACAACACTTCTGGATTAAACCCTTTTCTTGTATCAACCAACATCTTTGCTGTCTCATAACGATGCTTATGCTTATTGGAAAAAGGCCACTGTTTCGGTATCGAGCCATGAAGGACAAAACAAAGAGTAAAGAAAGCATCAACAAAGGGTATATCATCCATCGATTGAGCGTATTCAAGCCCTTTTTCCAGTCCCGGCAACACCTGGTTCACATTAGTTGTTACCATTGATTTGAGTGCTTTTTTAACGTTTTCGCCTTTTAAAATCTTGATCATCTCAGTTAAGATACGCTCCATCGAGATTTCGCTAAGTCTTTCTTTCATAAAAGAAATAGCATCTCTTGTTTCGCGGTTAATTTGAAACCCTAACTTAGATTGGAAATAAAATGCTCGCATAATTCTTAGCGCATCTTCGCTAAATCTGACTATTGGATCACCTATGGTTCTAATCATCTTAGCCTCAAGGTCTTTTTGACCGTCTACATAATCAATAATTTCTTCTTTTTCAGTCATTAAAATACCGTTAATCGTGAAATCTCTCCTCATTACATCTTCTTGAGCAGTCTCACAAAAAACAACATCATCAGGGTGACGAGCATCTCTATAATCCCCGTCAATACGATAAGTGGTAACTTCAAAAGTTTCATCGTTCATAAAAACTGTTACTGTTCCATATTTCAGGCCAGTCGGTTTCGTTTTAAATATTTTAGCAACTTCATGCGGTTTTGCACTTGTCGTAATATCGACATCATTTGCTGGCTTTTTTAAAAGATGGTCTCTGACAGCGCCACCAACCATATAAGCTTCATATCCATTTTTAACTAAATCTTTGATAACCCATTTTGCTTTTCTTATTGAACTCATTTATATCACCTTTTTCATTATACCTTTTTATCCAGTCTTTTTGCAACTGTATCAAAGATAATCACCTTGTTTTTATCTTAAATAATTTCTATACCTTAATACGTGATGCATGATTATTTTGCTAAACTCTGTTATTTATGCTATTCTAAACTCGGTGATCAAATGAGATATATTAAGCAAACTTATACTAATGAACTAATCGTTAATAAATCTGTCTTTATTATTCTAATTTATCCTCTAACAGATTTAGGCGATATTAAAACACATCTAGCTGATGCTCAGATTAAACATCCAAAGGCAAATCATTTTTGTAGCGCCTGGATTTTTGGCCCAACTGCGAAGCAACAAAACTCAAATGATGATGGAGAGCCTTTCAGAACTGCAGGAGTTCCGATGCTAGAAGTCTTGAAACATCATAATGTTACTAATATATTATGTATTGTCATTCGCTATTTTGGTGGGATAAAACTTGGAGCATCTGGACTCGTTAGAGCTTATACTAAAGCCGTTTCTTTGCTAATCAAGCAAGTAACATTTTACAAACAACTTGTCGTTTCTTCCTATGAGATATCTTTTACATATAATAAAATCAATCAAATTGATCATTACTTAAAAGAGGTTGCTACTATAATTAAAAAAGAATATTTAGAAAATGTCTCTTATTGCATTGTGTTTATTAAAGACGATTGCTCTGTTTTAGAACAACTAAAGTATCTGCTTATATCATCTAGACAATTACCTGATCATATTAGATGGACCAAAGAAGAGAATCAGCCAAGGTCACATTAATCTAAATCCCCTTAATAAAGCTAAAACCCGGAAAATTTCCGGGTTTCTTATTTATTGAGTTCCGTTACAAATTGCCAGTAAATAATTCTGATAGCCTAACCATAACTTCTGCTAATAGGTGCCCAAGCCCTAATGCAATAATGAAATAGGCCGTTTTAATTTCCCAAATCTTCATTTTTTCAAACTTGTTTTCAATGTGCAGTGCCTTAAGTACTCTTAAACTTAGAGCAAAGAATACTAATAATGAAATAAAATAAATCATCTGTTCCATAGTAGCCTCCTACAACTGACCCGCTTTCCCCTTAGCAATATTTTCTTTTAAATCTCTTTCGTATTTCGAAAAATCAACATTCTCTTTTTTCGTCATTTCTAATCTGTCTTTTTTCATTTGAGAAAAGGCAGTTTCTGCTTCTTCTAAATTAGAGCCCCTTTGAACATCAAGTGCAAGAATAATTAATTCATTATTTTTAAACTCAACAACTCCTTGTTCAATAACTAAAAATATATCCTCTTTGCCATTAACAAGCTTTAGGTGGCCTTTTTTGATTTGCAGAATAATAGGGATGTGATCATCTAAAATAGCCAACTCTCCATCTTCATTTTTAATGACTACATATTCGATTTCGCCGCTATGTGCCTCACCCTTTTGTGTCATCACTTTAAAGATCATAATTCTTTCGCCTTCGCAATCGCATCATCAATCGTCCCAACCATCATAAATGCTTCTTCAGGCATTTTGTCATGTTTACCTTCAATTATTTCCTTAAATCCTCTAATTGTCTCTTTCAATGGGACATATGCCCCAGGAACTCCGGTAAACTGTTCAGCAACATGTGTATTTTGTGACAAAAATATTTGTATTCTTCTTGCTCTATGAACGATTTGTTTGTCTTCATCAGTCAACTCATCCATTCCTAAAATAGCAATAATATCGAGCAGTTCATGATAACGTTGAATCATTTTTTGGACACTTCTAGCTGTATCATAATGTTCTTTTCCAACAATTCCAGGAGATAGTGCTCTTGAAGTTGATGCCAATGGATCAACTGCTGGATAAATCCCTATTTCAGTTAATTTTCTGCTTAAGTTTGTTGTCGCATCTAAGTGACTAAATACTGTTGCAGGCGCTGGATCTGTATAATCATCAGCTGGTACATAAACTGCTTGAATTGAAGTAATAGACCCACTCTTAGTTGAAGTAATACGCTCTTGAAGTCGGCCCATCTCTGTTGCTAGTGTCGGCTGATAACCAACTGCTGATGGCATTCTGCCTAGTAGCGCTGAAACTTCTGATCCCGCTTGAATAAAACGGAAAATATTATCAATAAACAATAAAACATCTTGTTTTTCTTCATCTCTAAAATGTTCTGCCATTGTTAATCCAGTTAGTGCCACTCTCATTCTAGCACCAGGCGGCTCATTCATTTGTCCAAAAACCAGTGCGGTTTTGTTAATAACACCTGACTCTGTCATCTCTTGAAAAAGTTCATAACCTTCCCTTGTTCTTTCACCAACACCGGCAAAAACTGATATTCCTTCTCGCTCTTGCGCAATATTATGAATAAGTTCTTGAATAAGTACTGTTTTACCAACACCAGCACCACCAAATAGGCCAATTTTACCACCTTTAATATATGGTGCTAATAGATCGATAACCTTGATTCCTGTTTCAAGAAGTTCTACTTGGCTCTCTAGCTCATGAAAAGCGGGCGCTGGGCGATGAATACTCTTTTTCTTAACGTTTTTTAGTGGTTTTCCTTCATCAATCACCTCACCAAGAACATTAAAAATTCTTCCAAGAACTTCTTTTCCGACTGGAACCTGAATTGAACTACCTGTAGCTTCTACTTTTAAATCGCGCTTTAAACCTTCAGTTGGTTCTATTGCAATAGTACGGACTACATGGTCACCCATGTGGAGTGCTACCTCCAAGGTAATAGTTTTTGAATCGCCAAGTTGTACTTTTAATGCATCATATATAGCTGGTAGCTCTTTTTCAAAATGAACATCGACTACCGGGCCAATAATTTGCGTAATTTTCCCTTGCATCTTGTTTCTCCTTTCTTACATATTTGAACCGTTGACAATGTCAATTAGTTCGTTTGTTATTTCTTGTTGTCTTGCTCTATGATAAATTGTATGCAATTTATCAACAATTTCATTTGCATTATCTGTCGCACTTTTCATCGCGACCATTCTTGATGCGTGCTCACTCAGTTTAGCATCTGCTAGGGCAGTGAAAATACTACTTTCAATATAAAGGTTAATTGTATGGTCTAGCACTACCTCTGGAGCTGTGTCATATAAATAATCTTGAGTAGGGCTCGTTGATTCAGTAAATAAAACTGGAAGAATAGTCCTATTTTTGATCACTTGAGTAGCACTATTGACATAGTGACTATAGTAGATAATAACTTGATCAATATGTTTTTGCATAAAGACATCTTTAATCAAGTCGGCATAATGGCGAAAATTCATTGTTGTAATATCATCTCTGTTTGTTATTATCTTGTCATTTACCATTGGCATCTTTCTTTTTAATGCAAAATTATACCCTTTTTTTCCTAAAACTAACACTTTATAGCTCTCTTTATCTAAGTCTTTTACTTCCTCTTGAAAAGCTTTGAAAAGCTGACTGTGGTAACCACCAGCAAGTCCGCGATCGCTAGTGACCAAGACATAGAGTTTTTTTGTTCCTTCATTAATTGATGTCAGAGGATGCTCGTCTTCCATATTTTGATCTGCATATTCCAAAATATCATGAAGTTTAGAAACAAATGATTTTGCGTTGTTAAGTAACAATGTTGACTTTTTTATTTTTGATAACGCTATATTATGCATTGCTTTAGTAATTGAAGCAGTCTTTTTAATAGCTTGCATTCTTAACTTAATTTCTTTTAATACCATCTTAAATCATCCTTTTCAAATCTTTAATAAATCTATTAAGGTCCTCTTTTTCCGGTAAAGTTTTTGTTTCTACTAGATGTTTATGTAGTTTCTTTCCAAGTTCATTCGTGCGTAGACCTAGACTGATTTCTGCTTCTAACAATTTAACTTGATCAACTTCTAAGTCATCCATAAGACCTGTTGAAAGGGCATAAATGGTAAGTACTTGTGTTGGCATTTCAATTAGTTCATGAACATCTTGTTTTAAGATTTCTACTGTTTTTTTACCACGTTCAAGTCTTCTTTTTGCACTAGGGTCAAGATCTGATCCGAATTGAGCAAATGATTCTAATTCACGGTAGTTCGCTAAATTGATGCGTACTGTTCCAGAAACCTTTTTCATTGCTTTCCATTGAGCAGCCCCGCCTACACGTGATACTGATAGTCCAGCACTAATCGCTGGTCTAATGCCCGAATAAAACAACTCTGCTTCTAAGAAAATTTGACCATCTGTAATTGAGATAACATTTGTGGGAATATAGGCTGAAATATCGCCTGCTTTTGTTTCAATAATCGGTAATGCTGTTATTGATCCACCACCAAGCTTATCACTTAATTTAGCAGAACGCTCCAATAATCTTGAATGTAGATAAAAGACATCCCCTGGATATGCTTCACGTCCTGGTGGACGGCGAAGCAGTAATGATAACTCGCGGTAAGCAACAGCATGTTTTGATAGGTCATCATAAACAATTAAAACATCTCTACCTTGTTCCATAAAATATTCGCCCATGGTAACACCGGCAAATGGTGCTAAGTAAAGTAAAGTTCCTTCTCTAGATGCTCCAGCAGTAACAACGATTGTATAGTCCATTGCTTGATGTTTAGTTAATAGTTCAACCAATGTTGTAACTGTTGATTCTTTTTGTCCAATAGCAACATAGATACAAATTACATCTTTTCCTTTTTGGTTTATTATTGCATCAACTGCTAATGTTGTTTTCCCTGTTTGTCTATCGCCAATAATCAATTCTCTTTGACCACGGCCAATTGGAACTAGAGCATCAATAACTTTAATCCCTGTTTCCATAGATTCGTTAACTGATCCTCTTTCCATTACGCCTTTACCTCTTCTTTCGATTGGTAAAAACTTACTTGTTGAAATCCCTCCGTTAGCGTCTAACGGCTCTCCTAATGGATTAACAACTCTACCTAAGAGTTCTTCTCCAACAGGAACTTCAAAGATGCGCTTAGTTGTTTTAACTAAGTCCCCTTCTTTAATTAATTCACTTTCACCTAAAAGAATAACACCTACGTTGTGCTCTTCTAAGTTGAAAACAAGACCTTTAACATTATGCGGGAAATCCAGAAGTTCTCCCATCATCGCTTGTTGAAGACCATATACAATAGCAATCCCATCTCCTACGCTTAGAACTTTACCAATGTTTTCTAATTGAATATCTTGTTCAAACGCTTCGATTTGACTTTTGATTATTTCTGTCATTTCATTAACTCTAATTTTTGACAATTT
>CAZDCS010000028.1:0-10944 GCA_964504015.1 uncultured Mariniplasma sp.
GCGGCTATTAAAATACTGAAATATATTGAGAGTGTAAATCTAGATGAAGAGGAAGTTGAAAATATAGTTTCAACGTATCCATTAGATGCACAAGTAAAATTTTATAAAATAGGAGGGGCAAATGCGATTACACGAAAATAGAAATGAATCAACAGTTGAATTTAAAAATAGAATGAGTAATTTTAAAACGATATTCTTTAATAAGAAGATTCTCTGAAGATGTTGATATAATTCTTGATTGAAAACAATAAATAATTCCAGGTAATGGCTAATTATCGATAAAAAATCGCCAATACCTAAAACTCTTGATTAGTTACATGATAAGTGATAGAATTAGGTGACGGCGAATAATTGATAAAAAATCGCCAATACCTACGAGGTGATAAAATGAAAAAGAAAGCTTTTGAGAATTTTTATAATCATTTTACTGTTGGAAATCAAACTAATATTGATGATTTACATACTTATCTAAAAAAGTATTACATAGAGTTAAATGAGTCATCTTTACGATGGCGTATTTATGATTTGCAAAACGAAGGATATATTAAACTTATTGAGAGGAATATATATGATGTAATAGATAAAAACAGATATAAAGAGTTCATTATAGAAATAGATGATGATTTGATTGATGTACTAAGTGAATATAATAAGCCTTCATTAAGAATCAAACAACGATTTCCTGATGAGAGCAATGTCAATATAAGTGTTTGGGATAGAAAAGTATTGAACAGGTATACAACTCATCAAGTGTACAAAACATTCTATATTATAGAAGTGGATAAAATGAAGATGGAGCACTTGTTTTATTATATAAAATCAAACTCAAATAAGAGAGTCATACTGAAAAACACAACAGATACAGATTTGTTTTTAGATAATGATGTTATCTATATCAGTAATCTCCCAAAGAAATCTCCAATTAAGAAAAAGAAATCAACCAAAAACAATTACGTTAGCAGTCCAAAAGTAGAAAAAATACTAGTAGATGTTATTATTTATAACAAGACAATTTTACCTTATGATTTATCTGAAATTGAAAACATATATCGCAATATATATAGACGCCATAACGTTAAGACGAAAACTGTGTTGAATTATGCAAAAATAAGAGGCCCTAGAACCTATGAACAAGCAAAGCGTATTTTAACAAGGATTGGGGAGATTGGTAATGATTAATAAAGAGAGTTTTACTGAATCTTGGATTCTTGAAGTTAAAGGCAGTGAAAGAAGTGATCAGGCGATAATTGAAAGACAAATATATGCATTACATTTGTTAGAAGAACTAAGTAATGATTTTTCAGATTTTATTTTTAAAGGGGGAACATCATTATCACTAATTTCCAGTGAGTTTCCAAGATTTTCTGTTGACATTGATATTTTAGTCTCATCAGAATATAAAGAGTTCTTTACAATGGATAATTTAGAAAAAATAGTGGAGCATTCTGAGTTTGTAAAGGTAGAAGAAAATGTAAGACAGCCAAAACATAATATAGATAAACAACACTTTGAATTCTACTATGATAGTATTTATGGAGAAGACATTTATATTATATTAGATGTTGTTTATGGTGAATCGCATTATCAAGATTTAAAGAAAGTCGAAGTAAGTAATCATCTCATTAAAGTGGATTTACCTAAAGTATATGTTAATATTCCATCGATTCATGATTTGTTGTCTGACAAGCTCTGTGCTTATGCACCAAACACTATCGGTAAGAAACTTGGAGAATCTAGAGATGTCGAAGTAATCAAGCAAATGTATGATGTATCATATCTATTTAGGCATTACCCTAGGGACCCAACTTTCTATTTGATTTATCAAGAAATTGCAGAACACGAGATTGAAAGTAGATCGTTAGGTATTAGTTATAAGGATACAATCAGAGATACGATTCTAACTTCATTAAATATAATCACTGAAGGAAAAATAGACAAAAAGCAATATTCTGCTTTAAAGGCAGCTATTAGAAGATTTACTTCTTTTGTGAGAGATTTCTCTTTTACAATTGAAGATGCTAAAGTTTGTGCAATATATAACCTGTATGCTGGGTTATTAGTTCTTGTAAAAGATGATATGAGTTTTCAGAAAATTGCAAATGAGCAAAAATCTTATTTAGATGAATATAGAGTTTTTGTTAGTACAAAGAGATGGTTAAGATCTAGAGATGTAGAACTATATGACATTTTTGATAACTGTCTCAAAGTAATGAGTTACTTAAACGTACAAATTTAGAATGCCGTTAAATCAGCATTCTTTTTTATACTTCCAGATTAGCTGTAATTCATATTACCGATAATCTATGTTAGCGGTTATGTGAACAATACAAATAATGTCAATTAAGATATAAGAGCAAATAAACGAATAGTGTTTATAGACACACTCATTTTTAACAAAACATCTACACTAGCTGTCTATGAAGATGATTTAAGAAGTATTACAATAAAGGGTAAGGAAGAGGTGTGCAACTTACCCCTTCATAGGAGTGATATTATCGCATAACAAAAGGGTTAAAATGTAAATCAACAAGCCCTAAGTACTGGTATGGTTTAAAAATACCAATTGGAAAGTCTAGGTTTGAAACATCTTTAACTTTGATTGAATTCAGACTTGAAACCCGAGTTTGATACTGAATTTAGCCTATTTAGAGCACAATCTGATCGTGAAAAAATGTATAAGGACTAATAATAAAAAAAAGGACCCGAGGGCCCTAGATTTTATTTAAGAGTAGAAGTAAGCATCCAAATGTGTTTTTCAAAACTTGTCAATGTTGCTATTATGATATCAGAAGTAACTTCATCATCTTGCTCTTGTGCAATAACTAATAGAGCTTTTAATTCACCATCTAATAGTTTAAAGTCATCAAGAATATGTTTAATCATTGCTTCTGGTTTTTCAACTCCGCTTGCTTCTTTAAGTGAAGTAAGAGATAAATAACCTTTTAAAGTTGAAACCGGTGAACCACCAATCATTAATAATCTTTCTGCATATGCATCATATAGTTCATTAATCTCATCATAGAACTGTTCGAATTTTTCGTGTAATGGATAAAAGCTAGGACCACTTACATACCAGTGATAATGATGTAGCTTAGTAAAAAATACACTGAAATTTGCTACTTGCTTGTTTAAGCCTTCATATAATTTTTCCATAAAAAATACCTTCCTTTTCTTTTTTCTTATTACTATTTTAGTATAACATGCAAGCATTACTAATGCACGGATTTCGACTTACAAAAGACATTTATTTATAAATATATGGTGTGTTATTTATATTTATATGAGGTTATTGACTAAGAATTTCGCAAGATATATAGCGAAAATTTCTTAAATATGGTAATATTGTTAGCGGGTGATAATAATGTATGAACGATTAGATTTAATGGAAAAACAATATCAAGAGATTCAAGATAAATTAGCATCAGGAATGGTTAATGTAAAAGAGATGACAAAGCTTTTAAAAGAGTCTAGTTCTTTGCAAAAAACGGTTGAGACATACCGTCTTTTTAAAGATAATGCAAAAGAGTTAAAAGAGTTAGAAGCGATGTTAAAAGATGAACAAGACACAGACTTAAATGAAATGCTCAATAGCGAGGTCAAAGAGATCAAAGATACTATTGAACAAATAGAAGGGGAACTGAAAGTTTTACTTCTACCAAAAGATCCAAATGATGATAAAAATGTAATAATTGAGATAAAAGGAGCTGCTGGGGGAGATGAAGGTAACATATTTGCTGGGGACCTATTGCGGATGTACTCGCGTTTTGCTGAGGCAAAAGGCTGGAAAATTTCAATTATGAATGCGATGGAAGGTTCAATGGGTGGTTATACATCAATTGAATTTATGATTTCAGGAAAACAGGTATACTCATTTTTAAAATATGAGTCAGGCACACACCGGGTGCAAAGAGTGCCTAAAACAGAATCAATGGGAAGAATCCATACTTCAACTGCAACAGTATTAGTCTTAGCAGAAGCTGAAGAAGTGGAATTAGATATTAAATGGAGTGATATTCGCTTTGATGCCTATAACTCTAGCGGACCTGGTGGACAGTCAGTTAACACGACAAAATCAGCTGTCAGGCTAACTCATGTCCCTACTGGGATAGTTGCTACATGTCAAGAAGGAAAGAGTCAGCACGAAAATAAAGATCAAGCTTTTAGATTGCTAAAATCAAGACTTTTTGACTCAATTATTCAAGAGCAATTAGAAAAAGAGGGTGCAGAGCGAAAAGCATTAATTGGCCGCGGGGACAGAAGTGAGAAAATAAGAACTTATAATTACCCGCAAAACCGTGTTTCTGATCATAGAATCGGACTTACTTTGCAGCGCTTAGATGTGATTATTGAAGGCAGACTAGATTTAATCCTAGATCCTTTGTTAAATGAATTTCAAAAAAGGCAGTTAACAGGTGAAGACCTGTGACCTATGATGTTTTATTAAAATGGGCATACAAAAAAGCTGTCGAACATAATAAGGAAGAAGAAGCTGTTAAACTACTATTAATGGAGCTTTCCGATCAGGAGCCTAGCCAGTTTTTCTTAAACTTAAAAAACGAAGTTGAGCCTAAGCTAGAAGTTGTTTTTAAACAAAAATTAGAGCAATATTTAATAAATGATATCCCGGTGCAACACCTTATTGGCTATTCTTATTTTTTTGGACATAAAATAAGGGTAAATAGCGATGTGCTTATTCCTAGAGGGGAAACAGAACAGCTAGTGGAGCATATTCTTTATTATTATGACACATATTTTAGTGATAAAGATCTTCAAGTTCTTGATCTAGGCACTGGAAGTGGCTGTATTGGTCTAGCATTAGCTCTTGAAGAAAAAAAGATGAATTTAACGATTAGTGATCTAAGTTTTGACGCTCTTAGGGTAGCAACTTATAATCGCGATCACTTAGGTGCGAAAGCTCAGATAGTCCAAAGTGATTTATTTAAAAACATTAAGGGAACATTTGATATTATCGTTTCTAATCCCCCCTATATCCCAGATAATGAGCAAGTGCAAACAATTGTTGAAAAAGAACCATGTATAGCTTTATTTGGCGGTGAATATGGAATTGATTTCTATGAAAAAATATTGTGTGAGGCACCAAAGTATCTCAAGAAAAAAGCACTAATTGCTTTTGAACATGGGTTTCAGCAAAAACAAAAAATATATGATTTAGCGAAAAAACACTTTCCACAAGCAGTCATTATTCAAAAAAGAGATTTAGCGCAAAAAGACAGGTTTACATTT
The DNA here is from genome assembly GCA_964504015.1 of uncultured Mariniplasma sp. Classification (GTDB taxonomy): domain Bacteria; phylum Bacillota_I; class Bacilli_A; order Acholeplasmatales; family Acholeplasmataceae; genus Peloplasma. Next base: position 5,245 of record CAZDCS010000028.1, read on the forward strand.
ATTGGCATAAATGGAATACTTGACATGGAAAAAGCATAAATTTAGATAGGTTAATAACAATTACTATATATAAGTCCTTTTTTTGGACTTTTTTCTTTGTTTTTTGGCAAAATAGTATATAATATATAAGGTTATAGAAAGAGGTACTTTATGGATATAAAAAACATTGCAATTATTGCCCATGTTGATCACGGGAAAACAACGTTAGTAAATCAACTGCTTAAGCATAGTGACCATTACGATGAACATGCGCAACTAGGTGATCGTGCTATGGATTCTAACGATATTGAAAAAGAACGCGGAATCACAATTCTAGCTAAAAACACAGCTATTATATATAAGGATTATCGTATTAATATTCTAGATACTCCAGGTCATGCTGACTTTGGTGGGGAAGTTGAACGAATCATGCATATGGTTGATGGTGTTTTACTGTTAGTTGATGCTTTTGAGGGAGTTATGCCCCAAACAAGATTTGTTCTTAAGAAAGCTCTAGAAGCGAAACTCCTACCTATTGTTGTTGTAAATAAAATTGATCGACGTTTTGCTGATATACAAAAAACAGTAAACGAAGTCTATGATCTATTTATTGACCTTGGTGCTGATGAGCACCAATTAGAGTTCCCTGTTGTCTATGCATCAGGTATTCAAGGTCTTGCTAATTATAAACCGCATCTTGATATGGATATCAAGATGGAACCAATTCTAGATACAATTATTAAAGCGATACCAAAGCCAAATCAAGATAAAACACAACACCTTCAGTTTCAACCAGCACTAATTGATTATAATGATTATGTTGGTAGAATGGGTATTGGTAAAATCTATAAAGGGACACTAAGAGTAAATGAAACTGTCTCTTGTGTCCGCATGGATGGTTCAATTGTTACATTTAGAATCCAAAAGATTTTACAAAGCATGGGAATGAATAAAATTGAAGTAAATGAAGCTTATGCTGGAGATATTGTTTCTTTAGCTGGCCTACCTGACATTTATGTCGGAGAAACAGTTTGTGATGTAGGGCATGAAGACGCACTACCACATCTACATATTGATGAACCGACAGTTCAAATCACTTTTTTAACTAACAATAGCCCTTTTGCTGGAAAAGAAGGCAAGTTTGTTACAGCCTCAAAAATAGATGAGAGATTATTTAAAGAAACACAAAAAGATGTTAGTCTAAAAGTTAAGCGTATCGGGACAACAGAAGCTTGGATAGTTTCTGGTCGTGGTGAACTACACTTAGGTATTTTAATTGAAAATATGCGCCGAGAAAATTATGAATTTCAAGTTTCAAGACCTCGCGTAGTTGTTAAAAAAATAGATGGTGTTAAATGCGAGCCATATGAGGATGTGCAAATTGATTGTCCAACTGAAAATATGGGCGCAGTTATTGAAATGCTTGGAGAACGCAAAGGTGACTTAGTGTCAATGAGTCAAACAGGGGATTACAGCAGAATTCATTATGTTATGCCTTCTCGTGGTCTAATTGGTTTTGCAACGCATTTTTTAACAGCAACAAAGGGATATGGGGTTTTATCTCATATTCTACTAGATTACCGGCCGGTAGTTCATAAAGCAGTTGGAAATAGAAGAACTGGAGCTTTAGTCTCAATCAATAAGGGGATGACAACGGCCTATGCGATTGGTCGATTAGAAGACAGGGGAAATATGTTTCTTAACCCAAGAAAATTAGTCTACGAAGGACAAATAATTGGTGAAGCAAACAAAGACACGGATATGGTTGTTAATGTTACACAAGAAAAACAGTTAACAAATATGAGAACTTCTGGTAAAGATTCAACAGTAGTTTTGAAAAAACCAAGACAGATGGACCTTGAATCATGCTTATCTTTCATTAATGATGATGAGTTAATTGAGGTTACACCTAAAAGCATTCGTTTAAGAAAAGCTATATTAAGAGCTAACGAGCGTAAAAAGGCTTATTTTAACGAAATAAACGAATAAAAACCAAAGATCTTGAAAAAACATTATACTCTTATTATTGTTAATTCATGATATAATAAAAAAAACAAAAGTTCGGAGGAATTCTATGAAAGTAGCAATTGGTAGCGATCATGGAGGTTATGAACTCAAAGAAGAAATAAAGAAGTATCTGCATAATAAAGGGATAAACTTAGTTGATTTTGGTGCAAATTCAAAGCAATCAGTGGACTACCCAGTTTACGGCCAAAGAGTCGGGGAAGCTGTTACTCAAAAAGATTTTTCTTTTGGTATTGTTGTTTGTGGTACGGGTATTGGTATCAGTATTGCCGCAAACAAAGTTAAAGGTGTTAGAGCGGCATTAGTTCATGATGAACAAACGGCTCGCTTAGCTAAAGAGCATAATAATGCTAATGTGATTGCATTAGGCGGAAGAACGACAACCAAAATTAAAGCGTTCGAAATAGTAAGCGCTTTTATGAGTGCTGAGTTTGAGCAAAGACATCAAAAAAGGCTAGACATGATTGAAAAAATAGAGGGAGATAATTCATGAGTAAACTAATAGTTCTCAAACATCCTTTAATTGATCACAAGATGGCTAAAATTAGAGATAAAAACACCGGAACAAAAGAATTTAGAGAAAGTGTTTCTGAAGTTGGAGCATTGATAACTTATGAAATCACTCGTGATTTCACAACTAAAGCAAAAGTAATTGAAACGCCTATTTGCAAAACAACGGTTTATGAATTAGAAAAACAAATTGTTATTGTCCCGATTTTAAGAGCTGGCCTTGGGATGGTTGAAGGAATTCACAATATTATTCCCACAGCTAAAATAGGACATGTAGGACTTTACCGAGATGAAAAGACACTTCAACCGCAAGTCTATTATTCAAAATTCCCTCAAGATATGGATAAAAGCGTTATCTTAGTTGTTGATCCAATGCTTGCTAGTGGTGGCTCTGCCTCCAAAGCAATTGATATTGTTAAACAAAGCGGTGCTAAAGACATTAGATATATCGGGTTAGTTGGATGCCCAGAAGGTGTTAAAAGACTGCAAGAAGATCATGGAGATGTTAGTATTTATCTAGCAGCCCTTGATAAAGAGTTAAATGAGAAAAGCTATATTGTACCTGGCTTAGGAGATTGTGGGGACCGGTTATTTGGGACAAAGTAGATCAAGAAGAATCTTTATGCTTTATGTTCTAATTATGCAGCTTATTTTTACGGTTGCTGGTCTTTCGATGTTAGGTGTTTATATTGGGATGCAAAAAGACCCAGAAGGCACGCTACCGACAATCTTAGGTGGAACTGGTTTGATGCTAGGTGTTTTAGTAGGTTTTTTTACAATAATCCAATTTATTAAAAGTGAGGAACGTTATGAGAGAAGTTCACAAGATTAGTTTAATCGCCTTAGGGTATTCGTTTATTTTAGGGGTGGTGAGTTTTATATTTTTTAAAGACTATGCAATTTGGGCGGTTTTAGGGTCTTTGACAGCATTGTTTAATCACAGTCAGATTATCCGTGCAACTAAAGGGAAATACACAACTCGAAAATTGATGATTCACCTTACAACAAGATATTTAATGTATGCGATCATTATCGCTTTTGCGTGGTTTGAAACAAAAGAATTAGGACAAGATGTAATGCAAAAAGCATTCATCTTCTTATTGTTAGGGTTTGTTTCCATAAAAGCAGGAGTTTTTGTTTATGCAACGCCTTTGATTAAAAAAACAGATGAAATAAAAAAGGAGGAAGTTGATGATGACACAAGTTCTTGATTATTTAACTAGTCTACCAACATATTTTTATACATCACTAGGGATAATGGCGTTTATTGCAATTATCTCGGTTATTGTTGGTGTTCGCGTTAAAAAATTAGATGTAAGAGAACAACCTTCTAAATTTATGACTGTTTTTATAACAGCTGTTGAGAGCTATAATAAAATGATTAAAGGTTATATCGGTAAACATTGGAGATTTGTTGCTCCTGTGACATTAACTTTAGCGATTTATGTTTTATTAGCTAATGTTTCAGGGACATTTGCTCTAGACTCACCAACAAGATATACCAGCATAACATTTTCATTATCGATTACATCATTTATTATTATTCAGTTAACAGGATTTATTAGTCAGGGATGGCGTCACTTATTAGGAGTGTTTAAACCATTACCACCGATGTTTCCCTTAAATGTAATTAGTGAGCTAACGCCAATCATCTCAATTTCATTGCGTTTGTTTGGTAATATTGCCAGTGGTGCTGTTTTTCTGTTTTTAATTTATAGTTTTACTGGATGGTTATCCATTTTTATTGCCCCGGCATTTCATGTTATCTTTGATATTGGGTTTGGTGCTATTCAGGCAGTAGTAATTGTTTTATTAACTGTTATTTTTGCTTCTAACAAAGTTCATGAAAATGACTTTGTTTAAATAAAAAAAAAGGAGAAAGTAAATGTTTAATTTATTGAATCAAGTGTTACCGGTTTTAAATGTTATTCCAAATGAGTTTTTTGCTAGTGGGTTAGCATACATTGGTGCAGGTATTGCGGTTTTAACAGGTATTGGGGCTGGTATTGGTCAAGGAATGGCAGCTGCAAAAGCAGTTGAAGCAGTAGGACGTCAACCAGAGGCAGCAGGAAAAATCACAACAACGATGATTATCGGTCAAGCAGTAGCAGAAACTACTGGGTTATACGGACTACTTATTGCGTTTATCTTAGTCAACAAATAAAAACAAAAAGGATTTGATTTTGTGAGAGAAATATTCCAAGATGTATCAGAAATGATTGAAAAAGGTCTCTATTCAGTGATACATGATCCTGAAATTGTTGTTTTAAACATAGCCGCGCTTCTAGTGTTGCTGATTTTTGTGCGTAAGTTTTTATGGGGCCGAGTGACAGAGTTTATTGAACTTCGTCAAAAGGCACTAAATGAGGCTTTAACGACAGCAGATCAAGAACGTGAAAAAGCTAAAAGAATGCAAGAACAATCAATGCTTGATTATGAAAAAATGAAAATAGAGACAGGCGAGTTGAAAGAAAAACTGATGAATGAAGCATATCGTCAGCAAGATGAATTAATTGCAAGCGCTAAAAGTGAGGCTAAACGACGTATGGAACAAACAGAAAGAGATGTTGCTTTTGAAATTGAAAAAGCGAATGAAGACATTAAACTTTCTATTAAGAAAGTTGCTTTTCTTGCTGCAAAAAAAATCATTAAGCGCGAAATTGATGAAGATGTCCATCAAGATATAATTGATGATGTTATCTCAACAAGTGATGTCAAATGATTGCATCTAATTACGCAAAAGCATTGTATCAAATTGCTCAAAAACAAAAAAAGATTGATCTTTTATCTTATCAATACGATGACCTAAAAAATATAATTGAAAGAGATAGAACTTGGGTTAAGCTCATTGATTCACCGATGATAACAGATGATGAAAAGGTGAAACTTATTGATCAGCTTAAGTATGACGTCTCATTTAGATCGTTTTTGAAAATGCTAGCAAAAAAAAGGTTAATGCATTTTTTCCTGGAGATGTACGAAGAATGGATGAAGCTCATAAGAGTATATCAAAAAATCGCTCATATCCATTTGGTTTCAGCAACTCCTGTTACTGAAAAACAAGAAAGTGCATTAAGAAGAATGTTACAACCGCGTTTTGCAAATCAAACATTGAGTTTCCATATTACAATTGATGAAAAATTAATTGGGGGAATTCAAATCGTGTATCAAGGACAATCATTAGAT
>CAZDCS010000029.1:0-10654 GCA_964504015.1 uncultured Mariniplasma sp.
AAATAGGCACCATACAGATCTCCTAGTTTTTTATTCATCTGTCTTTTATTAATTAATTTGTTAGTGTGTATTGTTAGTAATTTAGGCAACAAAAAACGATATACCAGCGTATCCCTACACTCAACATCAGTAAAGAATGTCGCTAGTTGAATCGTTTTAAAGTCGTTATTAATGATTTTCATTAAATGCTGTTTAGCGCAATTTCCATCATTTTAGTAAATGCGTTTTGACGTTCTTGTGATGAAGTTGCCTGATTTTTCACCAAAGAATCTGATACTGTCAGTAAACATGAAGCTCTTTTCTTTAATGCTTTTGCATTAGCAAACAAGGCAAATGATTCCATTTCAACAGCAACCACATTAAATTTTTCATTAATTTGTTTATAGTCATCAAAATTAAGACGATAAAAAACATCTGATGAGTGAATTGGGGCAACTAAAACTGGGATATCTAGTTTTGTTGCTGCTCTTAATATTTTATTATTTAATGTTTTGTTTGCTGGTAATATTTTTCTACTTGATACACCCATTGTTTTCGCATAACTTGATTCAGAGTAAGCATGAGAAGCTAGTATAACGTCATATAAGTTTAGCTCTTTTGTATATGCTCCACATGAGCCAACTCTAATAATGTTTTCTACATCATAAAACTTGTATAACTCATAACTATAAATGCCTATACTTGGCATCCCCATTCCAGATCCCATGACTGTAACTTTCTTTTTACCGTAATAACCTGTATAGCCAAACATGTTTCTCACGTTATTTATTTCAACTACTTTAGTTAAATAATTATCAGCAATAAACTTAGCTCTTAGTGGATCTCCTGGCATTAAAACAGTTTTAGCAATTAAATCTTTGTTTTCTAGTTCAATATGTGGTGTTGGTATCATTATCATTTCTCCTATTTTCTATAATGTCAATTCCATTTGAAGTCCCAATGCGGGTTGCTCCAGCTTCAATCATTTTTAAGGCGGCTTCATAAGTTCTAACACCACCACTAGCTTTTACTTCAGCTAGATTTTTAACTGTTTGTTTCATTAATCTTACATGCTCTAGTGTTGCTCCATTAGTTCCAAATCCGGTTGAAGTTTTAACAAAGTGTGCTCCAGATTCTACGGCTATATTTGCTACTTTAACAATTTGTTCATTCGTTAAATAACAAGTTTCAATAATAACTTTAACTGTTCTCCCTTTTGCTTGCTTGACAACACCTTTAATCTCGGTTGCTATTAGTTGATAATCTTGCTCTTTTAGTGCTTTAACATTGATTACCATATCTAATTCATCAGCACCATCTCTTACAGCAAGTTCAGCTTCAAAAGCTTTAACTTCTGGCAAGTGGGTCCCGTGAGGAAAGCCGATAACAGTACAAACTAAGACATTAGAACCTTTTAGTTGTTCTTTGGCATAATTAACCCAAATAGGGTTAATACAAACGCTTTTAAACTCATACTTTTTGGCTTCTAAAATTAGTGTATCAATTTGGTGTTTTGCAATATTAGCACCAAGTTTAGTATGATCGATCATTAAATTAAGTTTCATCTAGTTTCTCCTTTTTTTGTTTTTTAATTATTTTTGTGAAAAAGTCAATAATTGCACCAATTGATAGAAACATCACAAAAGTAAATATATTAACTTGTTCAAATAACAAGTTTGTTATTAGACCTAGAATAATAGCTGTTAGCAAAAACACTCCCTCAATAATCATTTTAGAGTAGGTCAGACTATTAATCTTTTTATCAATTACTAACATTAACTTTTCATAGGGCGAGCTTGGTAATCCTGTTGTAATAGTTATTGCTACACCATAAGCTACAATTATGAGACTACTAGTCGCTAACGGGATCCTGAAAACCATTTGATCCATTATTTCTAAAGGTATTAAGCCAAATAAATACATCCAGATATCAATTAAAATGCCGACTAAAAAGATAAAACTAGCACTTATAATCATCTCTTTTTCACGGTTAAAAACATAGGCTAGAAGGGAAACGGAAAGGCCAGTTATAATAACTACTGTCCCTAGAGATAACGGTGTTAAAAAAGCAACGAAATAGTTAAAAGAATCAATTGGTGTTGCACCTAACTGAGCAGATATAATACCCACAATACCAAAAGAGATTAAAATAAAACCAAGTGCGTGTATAAGATATCTTTTGATCAAATTGTTCTCCTTTTAATCCATTAATTGCTTTAGATTTGTTTTTGCAAAGGTATGGTTGGTTTCTAAAAATTTCGTTTTTTTCATAATGCGCTTAACTTTTTTCAAATTTGTTTTAGTAACAACTCTAGCACCTTTGATAAAGCCAGGGACATCTTCTAAATATTTTTCTAAAAGCGGGGTTGCTTCTCTATAGGAAACAACTTTTATTTGATCTCCTTGACGGTAAAACAAGTAATCGATATAAGGCGGGAAAACAGTTAAAGTGTTTTCCTTCCATTCCATCCCTAAAACTAGCTCTTTTTTATCATTTGTTAGAAAATGGTAGCGCGGAACATATGTTTGTAGTTCTTTATAGTATTCCTGCAACTCGTATTGGTCATCTAGATAACGGAAAACATCATGTAGTTTTATTTTGTCAACGAAGTGATACTTATCCATAATTACGTGATTTTTCTTTATATAGGCTTCTTTTAGCATATGAAAAACTTTGACAACTACTTCTTGTTTATAGAGCAAAACATCTTCAAACATTTCATTATAAATATGGAAACCAAATGTATCACATATTTTTTTGACTATCTCAAAAAGTTGCTTAGCTACAAAGTCAGGAGTTAAAAGAGCTACTTGTAAGCGAAAGTTTAAATCTAGAAACTTTGGACTTAGGCGGTAAATATCAGGGACTTTGGACTTAGGCGTAATAATAAAACTAGCTTCATAGTGCAGCTTTGGATGTAGATAGTTAAAGCGAACACTTTCATCATCCATTTGAATCTTAAATCCTTCGATTTGTTCAAAAAAGGAAACTAATTGTTCTAGATCGATTTTGCGTGATTTCTTTTTGAAAAAATAAATGTTGAATTGTGACATTGTTCCACCTACCTTATTTATCTATTTTAGCATAATATAGACTGATTAGCACTTAATCAGTCGCTAGAATTTCTTTCATCTTTTTGTAATCAGTTCTGTCTAAAGACAATGGTGTAATTGAAATATATCCCTCATCAAAAGCTGTAACGTCTGAATCCGGATGTTCTTGGTAATTGATAATACTCGATTTGATATGATAAATATCAGGTTTTTCACTTTTGATAAATTCAGCTCTTTGGAGCCGTTTACCCATTTGAGTGATTTTCACTCCTTTTGGTTTATCGAATGTTTTGCGCGGGAAATTGATATTTAGGATACCATCTCCCTCATAGATCTTTGATTCTAAGATCTCATCCATTAGCTTAATCGTTTCATCATATAGATAAGGTAGGGTTGCACTATGGGCTGAGATAGCTATCGCATTTATGCCATGGGTTTTAGCTTCTTTTGCAGCAGCAACCGTTCCTGAATATAAAATATCAGTCGCAATATTTTGCCCATAATTAATGCCTGAGACAACAAGGTCAAAATCAACATCAAAAAACTTTAATCCTAGGCGAGTCGAATCTGCTGGCGTCCCGTCAACAACCAAGGTTGCCTTAGAGTTAGCAATTGGATCAATGACAAATGTTTCAATTCGACTTTTAACAGTTATTGCATGGCTTTTAGCACTTTGGTGCCCTTTAGGAGCAGAAACATAAATTGTTCCAAAAGGAGCTAATGCTCTAACTAAAACCTTGAGACCTGGCGCTTGATATCCATCATCATTAACAACTAATATATTCATTTTTTAACTCCTTTAACTATTTTTTCGCAGCGATTACATAATCCTTCATTTAATTTTTCAGTAACGACATTCCAGCAACGCTCACAAGTCATCCCTGTAGCAAGACTTACTTTGACCTCTATTTCATTACCAATCCTAAGATCAATATTTGATACCATGAGAACTTGACTCAAATTAAACTGTAGTGTTTCAATCGCTTTATTTTGTTGTTTGGTAATAGTTAGATCGAGTTTAGCAACTAATGATTTACCAATCACCTTTTTCGCTCTCGCTTCTTCTAACTTTTTCAAAACGACTTGTCTAACTTCTTCAAAGGTGGTGAATGCTTCAGTAAGATCTTGGTCAATACCTGGACCAATACCAGGCATTTCTTCAAGATAAACATCCTCTTTTTGTTTTCCTGGTAATAATTGATAAGCCTCTGAGGTAGTATGCGGAATAATTGGGGTTAACAGTTTTAATATTCCTAGTGTGATATCATATATAGTTGATTGAACACACAGTCTTTTATAATCTTTTTCAGCTTCAATGTAGAGAATATCTTTAGTGTAATCGAGATAAAACGAACTTAACTCATTTGTCATAAATGGCACCACAAAGCGGTATACCTTATCAAATTGATAATTATCATAGGCACCTAAAACCTTTTTCACTAATTGATAATACTTCAACGTCATCACTTTGTCTAGTTTTCCTCGCATTGAATAACTTATATAATCTTGTTCTAGATTAAACCCTGAAAGATTTCCGAGCATAAAACGAACTGTATTTCTAATTTTACGGTAACCCTCAGCAATTTGTGTAATTACATTTTGGCTAATCCTAACATCGCTTTGGTAATCAACTGTTGCTACCCATAATCTTAACAAGTCTGCTCCTTGTTGTTTCATAACCTTGATTGGATCTACTGTATTACCAGAAGACTTACTCATTTTTTTGCCTTGACCATCTAGGACAAAACCATGTGAAACAACCTTTTTATAGGGTGCAGTTCCAGAAACTGCAACACCAGTAATTAATGATGAATTAAACCACCCGCGGTATTGATCTGACCCTTCTAAATAAACATCTGCTGGATAGGTTAGTCCTCTTGATTCTAAGAGTGTATGTGATGTTCCTGAATCAAACCAAACATCCATTGTATCGGTTTCTTTGCGAAAGATATTATTAGGACTACTGATATGCTTGTAGCCTTGAGGAAGAAGATCAATAGCTTTTCTTTCATACCAGATATTAGAACCGTATTTGTTAAATAGTTCACTAACGTGCATCAAGATTTTTTGATCAAGAATTGGTTTATTATCCTCACCATAAAAGACCGGGATTGGAACACCCCAAGCACGTTGTCTAGAAATACACCAATCATCTCGATTAGTTATCATATTCATAATGCGTACTTTCCCCCAAACAGGAAGCCACTCTACTTTATCAGCTTGTTCTAAAAGTTGATCTTTTAATTTAGAAATACTGGCAAACCACTGGGGTGTTGCTCTAAATATTACTGGTTTTTTAGTTCTCCAATCATGAGGGTATGAATGAACGAAAGATTCTTTTTTTATTAAAGCGTTTTTCTCTTCAAGTTCATTGACAATAGCTTCATTAGCTTTCTCATAAAACATTCCAGAAAACTGGACAGCCTCATCGGTCATTATTCCTCTATCATCAACTGGGCAAAGTATTTTAAGACCATATTTGCGACCAATTCTATAATCGTCTTCTCCGTGTCCTGGTGCAGTGTGAACTAAACCTGTCCCGTCGCTATCAGTAACATGTTCACCGCAGACAATAGGTGAAATGCGGTCATATAAGGGGTGTTTATATTTAATGAGTTCTAGTTCTTGACCTTTAAATGAACCAAGAACCTCATATTCCCAATCTAGTGTTTTAGCAAGGGATTCAATTAGTGATTGGGCAATTAAGTATTTAGTATCTTTAACCTTTATAACACTATAGGTAAATCTAGGATGAACTGCAATCGCTAAATTTGCTGGGAGTGTCCAGGGGGTTGTTGTCCAAATTAAGAGTTTCGTATCTTTTAATAAGCCTGTAGCATCAACAAGCTCAAAAGCAACATACACTGAAATGGATGTTTTATCGTGATATTCAATTTCTGCTTCAGCTAGTGCCGATTCAGAAGATGGTGACCAATAAACCGGTTTAAGTCCTTTATAGATAAGTCCTTTTTCAACCATTTTAGCAAATACTTTAATTTGGTTAGCTTCATATTCTTTTTCATATGTAATATAAGGGCTATCCCACTCGCCTAGAATTCCTAGTCTTTGAAATTGTACTTTTTGTCTTTCAACTTGCTTAGCAGCAAATTCTTGACAAAGGGTTCGGTATTCAACTAAAGACATTTCTTTTCGTCTAATCCCTTTTTTAGCAAGAGCTGTTTCAATAGGTAGACCGTGTGTGTCCCAACCAGGGACATAGGGGCAATATTTCCCTTTCATGGTCTGATAACGAATAACAAAGTCCTTTAGGACCTTATTTAGGGTATGTCCAATATGGATATCCCCATTAGCATATGGCGGGCCATCATGTAAAATAAAAGGCTCTTTATCTTTGTTTTTAGCTAGAACTTTATTATAAAGGTCAATTTCGCTCCAACGCTTTTGAAACTCTAGTTCTCTTACTCCTAGATTACCTCGCATTTGAAAATTTGTTTGAGGCATTATTAATGTTTTTTTGTATTCCATTTTCTCTCTCCTTAATTCTAAATAAAAATAAAATCGTCCTTAAATCTAAGGACGAAATAAATTCCGCGGTACCACCTTAGTTCTAGACAATGCCTAGCACTCTTATATTGGCTTGCTCGAAGATGATACAGTTTTTGTGAGTGGTCTCTAGGCTTACACCAACCCTAGATCGCTTTGACTTCTACAAAATTGTGTGTTCTTTTCAACGCAATATTCTATTCAACTATTTCTTTTAAAAACTCTTCAATTGTTCCATCTTGATAGACTTCACTATTGGCAAACATAAAGACTTTTTCTTTGACGTTGACAATTTCACCGTTAATGGCGTAAATAACACCAGATAAAAAGGCAACAACCTTATTCGCTTGATCAATATCAAGTAACTCTAGGTTAATAATTAATGGGTTGCCGTTCATCATTTTATCTGCTAAACTTGTTAGATTATTATCATTATCAGATTCTAAGTTGTCAAAAACGATTTTTTCAAACATTGTTTTTTCTGCTTGAATAAATGAATCTGACTTCTTATCTACATTTTTAGTCTTGAATAATCCCATAATCGCTCCTATTTAAGTAACTCTCTAAATTTTCTGCCAATTCTTAAATGCGTTGCCTGATTTTTAATAGCTAGTTCATAATCATGGGTCATTCCCATCGAACGATAAGATAGCTTATATTTTTTTGTTAAATCATTTAGTAAACTAAACACCTGGTCAGTTTCAACCATATCTTCATCTTTTCCAATGGTCATTAAGCCGATTACCTCTATTTTATCATATTTTTTTATTTCTGAAATGAATTGGTCCAAATTAGTTAGTAAAACCCCGCTTTTTTGTTCTTCTTTCGTTAAATTGACTTGAATAAAGCATTTTATAGGGCTTTTAGCAAACTTTTGAATTTTTTCCGCTAGTGTTATACGGTCTAGTGTGTGAAGATAGTCAATTTCATTGATCACATCTTTCACTTTATTACTTTGGAGGTGTCCAATAAAATGCCAAGTTATTCTAAGCGCGTTTAGTTCTTGTTTCTTTTGCAAAAAAGCTTGAACGCGGTTTTCGCCGAAGTGAAAAACACCTTGTTTAAAAAGTTCTTTCATTTGATTCGCGTTAAAATATTTAGATGCACAAATTATCGTCTCTTGATAATTTTTAATCATTAGACATTAAACCTGAAATTCATAATATCTCCATCTTTAACTACGTATTGTTTTCCTTCTAGTCTAACTCGCCCTTTTTCTTTAGCAATTTGAGGAGTTTTGTATTTAACAAGATCATCATATGCTAGCGTTTCGGCCTTAATAAATCCTCTTTCAAAATCCGTATGAATTATACCAGCACACTGTGGTGCTTTCATGCCTTGTCTAAATGTCCAAGCTCTAACTTCTGGTTCGCCTGCTGTAAAATAGGTTTTTAGACCTAGGAGTTCATAGCTTTTAGAAATGACTTCATTAAGTCCTGATTTTTTTAAGCCGTAAGCTTCTAAAAACACTAGTTGTTCTTCTTGTTTTAAGGCAGCTATTTCCATTTCTACTTGGGCTGAGATAACGACTAATCCGTGACCTTCTTCGTTAGATGCAGCAAGCAAATTACGATAATGAATGCTAGTTGAAGGGTCGCTTAAGTCCTCTTCTGCGACATTAGCGATATAGATCATTGGTTTTAAAGTTAATAAATTAAAACTCTTAACTATTTTTAGTTGTTGCTCATCAAAACTAAGATTGCGCGGATTTTCACCTTTATCTAGGGCATCTTTAATCTGTGTAAGTATCTCATATTCTTCAATTGCTTCTTTGACTTTTGCTCTAGATTTTTTAGCTAGTCTTTTTAATCTTTTTTCAATTGACTCAAGATCCGATAAGTTCAATTCAATCTTAATTGTTTCAACATCTCTAATTGGATCTGTTTCCCCGTCAACATGTGTGACACCTTTACCATCAAAACAGCGAATAACTTGACAAATTGCGTCTACTTCACGAATATGACTTAAAAATTGGTTCCCTAGACCCTCGCCTTGGGATGCCCCACGGACAAGTCCCGCAATATCAATAAACTCATAGGCTGTAGGCACAACTTTTTTTGGTTTGTAAACTTTTTCTAAAATTTCTAATCGTGGATCTTGCACATAGACCACACCTACATTTGGTTCAATTGTAGCAAAAGGGTAATTTGCTGCTAGTGCCTTTGCTTTTGTAATGGCATTGAAGAGTGTTGATTTTCCAACATTCGGCAAGCCGACAATTCCTGCTTTTAACATCTATATTCCTTCCAATAAAAAAGGCTTGCGCCTTTTAAAATTTTCCATTTTTTGTTAGCCATGATGGTAAATTACGTTTTTTATCACCCTCAGCTTTTTTAGGTGTTTCTTTATTTATTAAACCCGTATCGCTTACTTTCATTTGTTCACTTGAAGTCTTATTGAAAATTTCACTTGCTAAATTTTCAATTGTGCTATCTTTTGCTTTCAATTCATAACCTGTAGCAATTACTGTCACAATCAACTCTTCACCAATATCTTCATTAACAGTTGTACCATAAATAACATTTAGGTTTCTGTCTGTTGAATTTTTAATCTCAGATAATGCTTGTTCAGTTTCAAACAAAGTAATACTAGTCCCTGAAGTAATATTAACAATAGCGTCAGTTGCGCCATCAATGCTAACTTCTAATAATTGAGAATGAATCGCTTTTCTGGCAGCTTCAATCGCGCGGTCTTCCCCAGAGGCCATACCCACTCCCATTAATGCTGTTCCTTTGTTTTCCATAACGGTTTTCACATCCGCAAAATCAACATTAATAATACCTGGAAAAGCAATTATTTCAGTAATTCCTTGGACACCTTGTCGCAAAACATTATCAGATTCCCTAAAGGCATCTAGGAGTTGTGTTGTTGGTCCAGAAATAGCTAGTAGTCGTTCATTAGGGATAACAATTAATGTATCAACATAAGGTTTTAATTCTTCTAATCCATAAATTGCTGTTTGCATCCGTGCTGGTCCTTCAAATGAAAAAGGCTTAGTCACAATTCCAATTGTTAAACATCCCAATTCTCTCGCTTTTTTGGCAATAATCGGTGCCGCACCAGTTCCAGTGCCACCACCCATTCCAGCAGTAATAAAGACCATATCTGCATCTCTTAAAATATCAGCAATCTCTTCAATTGACTCTTCAGCTGCTTGTTTTCCAACTTCAGCCTTAGCGCCAGCTCCTAATCCTCTTGTCAAATACTTACCTATTTGTAATCTGGTTTCCGCTTTTGACACCTTTAAAACTTGTGCATCTGTATTCATCGCGACAAAAACAACGCCTTTAACATCGTTTTCAATCATTCTATTAACAGCGTTTCCGCCTCCACCACCTACACCAATTACTTTAATAACCGGTTTTTGATTAAAATTATCCGTTTCGCCAAATACCACAGTATCACTCCTAGCTATTTCTATTTTACACGAAATCACCAATAAAACAAAGATGATTTACATCTATTTAAAATAATTTGTGCTTTTCTTCATTTCTTCCCTGAAATCTAGAAGCCTATCCTCGCGGATAGCTTGTCTAACTTCAGCCATCAAATGCTTTAAATAAGCTAGATTTTGATAGGTTATTAGAGTCATACCTAATGACTCACCAGCTTTAAACAAGTGCCTTAGATAGCTTTTGCTGTATTTTGAGACAGGTGTGTCTAAATTAGGATCTAATGTTTCTAGATCGTCTTCATAAGGTTTGTTTTTAATAACAACTTTACCAAGTGTTGTTAAAGCCGTTCCGTGTCTAGCAATTCTTGTCGGCAAGACGCAATCAAACATATCCATCCCATTAATTACATTTTCAACCAAATCATCTGGTGCGCCAACACCCATTAAATATCTTGGCTTATCTTTTGGAAGAATAGTATCTAGATATTTAGTGACCTTATACATCTCTGTTTTTTTCTCCCCAACTGATAACCCGCCAATTGAATATCCATCAAAATCCATTTTCATCAGCTCAGTTGCGCAATATTTCCTTAAATCTTTATTTAACCCACCTTGAACAATACCAAATAACGCTTGATCAGTTGTTAACCTATCTTTTCCTCTTTTAGCCCATCTAAGCGTTCTATCAACTGAATCTTTAATGTATTCATCGCTTTGATAAGC
>CAZDCS010000030.1:0-10571 GCA_964504015.1 uncultured Mariniplasma sp.
AATTATAAAATTCAGCTGTTAAAAAGAAAAAATACGAAAACTCAAAACATCTTTAGTGTTGCAATTTTAATATGCTTTTGATACAATAGGTATGCGCATATGGGAGGTGAAATTATGGCAAACATTAAACAACAAATCAAACGTAATAAAACCAATGAAAAACGCCGTTTACGCAACGTGTCTTTTAGATCGTCTGTGAAATCAGCTGTCAAAGCTGTTGAAGCTGCTGTTGCAGCTAAAGAAAAAGAAAAAGCTGTTATAGCATTATCTTTCGCACATAAAAAATTAGATAAGGGTCTTGCTAAAGGTGTTTATCATAAAAATTATATAGCTAGAAACAAATCAAGTCTCTCAAGACTGGTTAACACGCTATAAAGGATACATTTAAGATGTGTCTTTTTTTTTATCTTTTTTCAATCTCCCTTAGTCCGCCTCTTTGTGCTAAATATTTCACATGAGGAAGTTTAATTCCTGAGACACCATATTTTGCATTATAGCCAACAACATTAACGTATTGTTTAAGGTTGTCTTTTTCTTCTCTCATCTTTAACAAAACAGCAAGTGTAGCTTTGGCATCATCTAGCGCTCGGTGAGTGCTAGGGAGTGACACCCTATATTTACTTATCGCTGATTCAAGACGATGCGGAAATCTTTGACGATCTTTATAGACTGCCATAACATCTAAAACATCATTTTCTAAGACAAAATTATTATCGTGATATTTTTTAAATAATGAGATTAAAAAAGCTAGATCAAATTGAATATTATAGGCAACTAATAATGTATCTTTATCTTGATATAAAGCAAAAAGTTTATGGAAAGCTGCTTCTTGCTCAATGCCATTTCTTAAGAGCATCGCATCAGTAATATTAGTAATCTCAGTAATCTTGGCTGAAAGTGGTCTATCTGCGACAACAAGAGTTGAGAGTTCTTCAGCTATTTTGTACATGCCCGAATCATCTTTTTCTAATAAAATCGCACCTACTTCGATAATTTGATCATTGATACCTGAAAGCCCTGTTGTTTCAAAATCAAAGATTAAAATCCGTTTATGCTCTAGCATCTTCATTCTCCTCCTAATAGATATAGTTCAAGGCCTAATTTTTTATCAATTTGACCTGATTTTATTTCATAATCTAGTTCAAACAATTTTTCTAGGTGCTTTTCTAAAATGCGGAAATTGATACTTTGAGCATTTTTAATTAGATAATAAGCTCTACCGCTTCTAATGCGAAAATGTTGCGCTATTTGCTCTTTTCGGTACCCTTTTTTTAATAACAGTTTAGTGTGCATAAGTTCTCTAACTTTACCCGCTATATTATTTAAGATCCGTAGGGGTTCTTCATTTAGCGCCATTAGATCATAAAAGATTTCTACTGTTTTTTTAGTATCAGCACTTAAAAGCGCGTTTGTCAATTCATAGATGTTTTCTTCAAGATTTTTAGTAACAAGTACTAAAACATCTTTTTTCTCGATTCTTTTTTGTTCATAAGCAAACATCATTAGCTTATTTGCCTCTTGAGTTAGCAACGTAAAATCTGCACTTGTTCTTTCAATTAACAACATAATCGACTCATCAGTTATACTGAATTTTTCTTTTTCAAAGATAGCACGCACAAATCGCGGATACTCATTTTTATCCATATCTTTCACTTTTTCAATAAACGCATATTTAAATAAAGCAGCTCCAATTGGTGTTTCTTTTGCTACCAATTCAGCTACCAAAATAATAAGTATCACATCATTGTTAGGTTTAGCAAAATAAGTAACCCACTTTTTCACTGTGGTATCACTTTCTTTGTTGATCTTGTCAATATTTTTAACAATTACCACTTTTTGCTCAGCAAAAAAAGAAACCGTTTGTAAATCCTCTAAAACATCATCACTTGAATTTTCGCTTAAGTCATATTTGATCACGTTAAATGAATCGATCTTTAACTCGTTTATTTTTTCTTTGATTTTATGGTTTAGTAAAAAATCATTGTTACTGTAATACAAGTAAATACTTTCTGTCATGATACCCAACTCCTGTCTACTATATTTATTATACTAAAAAAAACCTAAAAATGATACCTTGAAATACAAGGCTTTCATTATTTATTAAGTGTTTCATTAAACTGGAAAAGGGGCATAGTAAACCCACTTTCCCTTCTTATTAGTAGAACTATATATGACAGTGCCTAATTGGTCAGTTCGATATATTATTACTTGCTGTAACATAAATCTTGATAAAACGTCTTGATGTGGGAAACCAAAGCGATTATTATCTGATGCCGATATTAAAGCAACTTTAGGATTCGCATAGTATAAGAAATCTTTTTGAGAGGATGTGCTAGACCCGTGATGAGCAACTTTTAAGATATCGCTATCTAATCGATACCTATATTTTTCAACTAAATCTTGCTCAGCTTCTAGTTCAATGTCTCCTGTAAACAAAAAGGTTAGATAATCTATTTCAATTTGAAAAACTAATGAATTATTGTTTCTTGATTCATATTCGCGAATTGGTCCAAGAAAAACAAGCGTGTAGTTGCCGCACGTTATTACATCATCACTTGAAATCATTACTGTTTTAGCATTATACCTTGGATAATCATCATAAGGATTAATTAAAACAGCACCCACAAAAATATTATCAACAATGCTAGCAGCCTCTTTGATGTGATCATTGTCTGCATGCGTTAAAATTAAATAATCAAGATGATAAACACCTAGATCATTTAGGAAGGGTAGCACATATTGGTAACTATCAATTAGCATGGTACAAGTTGGAGTGTGAACTAAAAATGAGTCTCCTTGACCAACATCGATCATATAGACTTTTGTTGTTTGCTTAATTTGATAGTCAAAGATAAAAAAGGAAAAAAGCAAAACAAATAAAAAGACTCTCTTGACCAATGTGATAATCTCCCTGGATCTAAAAACATAGATTAAAACACTATAATAGATCACCATAAAGGGAAAAGACAATGCTGGAAGATAAAGCGTGATATTTTTATTTTGAATATATGTGACCAATATCTCAAAATAGGTAACTAGAAGATTAAAAACAACTTCTAGTTCTGGGATAAAAACAATTATAATAGCCATTAAAAATAGGGGTATCGTTAAAATAACAACTATTAACGGTAATAAAAGAATCATCAAAACAGAGATTCTTAGTGTGAATGGCAACAAGATAGCAAAAATGATTAACGCTATTACTAATCTCTTAAAGTAACCTGTTAGCCCTATATAGCTAAACTGCATTAAAAACAAAAAAACTAAAATTAAATATGTAATCACTAATCCTAGGTGATATATCCAATAGATATTTATCATTAACATCACAAAAAAAACGAAATGAATGACATCTAATTTAGTGAATTGCAGCTCATATTTTTTGCTTAAATCATAAAAGACATACATTAAAAAAATACGCATCAAACTCATTGAAAAAGCATTCAAATATAGAAAGACCCCTAAAATAAGGTAAGTTGCTATTTTTTGTGTTTTAGCGGTTAAATTCAAATAGAAAAAGACTTTTTTAGCGATAGTTAAAAAAGTATAAATATGTAGTCCTGAAACAGTAAATAAAAAGAGAATTCCTAGGTCACGATAAACCGTTTTTTGTTCACTAGAAAAACTGTTTTCCCCTAAAATAAACGCTTTTAGATAGACCGAATTTTCATACGTTTCTAATTTCTGTGAAACTTCTTCTCTAAGCGCGTAAAACGAGGCCGATTCTCCAGTCTTCCTAACTTTCTCTATCTCTAAGCTGCCTTTTATATTTCTTGATAACTTAAAGTTATTTAAGTTAAACCCATAAGGGATTGTCTTTCCCCTAAACGGCTCTACTTGCGCCTCTATTTGCAGTATATCTCCTATTTTATACTGATCGATTGCTGCGCTAAACTGATAAATCTTACCCCCGTCTCTAACAATTATTAGATCAGAGTATGTATATGTTTGAATTGAGGTAACTTTCACTTCTGCTTTAATATATTCAGGTATTTCTTGTTGAGTAAATGCATAATATCTAATTGTCAATAGGCTAATTCCAATTAGTAAAACCATCGGCTTAAGTGCTTTTCTTTGACAGTAAAGATAAATGCAAGTTACGATAAACATCCAAGGATGAAAAAGGCCTAATAGAAATAAAAAGATACCAAATCCCTCTAGGTAGTAATTATCCCAGTGTAATATATGGCTTAATTTTTTCAAGCGTTACTACTCCTATGTTTTTGACATTAATAACCTCTTCTATTGTTTGAAAATCGCCGTGCTGCTCACGATAAATAATGAGGGATGCAGCCCTTATCTCTGTCATACCAGGTATCTCTAGTAGTTCCTTAAAACTCGCAGTATTAACATTTATTAAAACACTCGGAGAAACAGATTCATCCTTAGCTGATAAAATAGTAATTGTTTTATTTCTGGTAATAACTTCAGACATCCGGACTGTTGTGCTATCTGCATCTTTACTAAATCCTCCTGCATACTCTATTACTTGTGAAACTGTTATCTCATTAAAAAAGACGTAGATACCCGGAAACAACACCGCTCCTTTTATCTCTACTTCAATTTTTTCTAAAGCGACCGGCCCTTGATCTAGATACTCAACCTCTATTGGTCTTGGAAACAGCCAAAACCAACCGATTACTACTAAAACGCATATCATTACAATAGTTTGTCTCATCTTATCCCTCCGCCTTATAATAGATGGCAACAACAAAATTTCTTTAATAAAAAAATAAGCAACACATTTTGCTGTGTTACTTACCCTAAATTAGTCTCTTTACCCATGATTGCTGATAGTTCAAAGTTTTAGAATAAAACTTTGAACTTATCAAACACCTCAAAAGCTAGCTCTTTTTTTTCGCAAAAAAACGCCTATTTAAAGGCGACTAAATAATGTTTTCTTATATCTGGTCCTTTTTTTATCTCCACTCTAAACCCCAGATCAGTCAGAGTTTTTAAGTAATAATCAAGTTCGTATACGTATTGCTTAATTGTTTGTGTTTCATTTTTTAGTTTTACCCAATGTGACATTATCTGTTTATTGGTTCTTGTTCTCCATTCATAAGCGATAGGTTCCTCTTCTACTTCAAGATAATTATCATATTGTTTTAAGACAACTTCCTGATAAAGGTCTAGAATGAAAACTCCTTTTTCATTTAAGGCTTGATAGATGTTTTTAAAAACTGCCTTAATTCCTTTGAAATAGTTAACAACATCAAACATTGCTAGAATAACATCCACCTTAATACCTAATGGCATTCTTAGATCATGTTCATATAAGATTGGATTAAATTGCTTACTTCTTATTTTATCGTTAGCCAAACTTAACATTGAACTATCATAGTCAAGTCCTAGTGCATCGTGGCCATTATTTAAAAGCTCTAACAACAAATAACCTGAACCGCACCCGGCATCTAAAATAGTAGCGTTATCACTCAAATATGGCTTAACAAAATCATAGACTTGCGAGTAATCGACGTCAGCCATCAATAGGTCATAGATTCTAGAAAACATCACTAGATTTTTTTGATGCCTAAAAGACGCTGATCAAAACCATAATACCGGCGTTCTTCTTCGGTAAATAGGTGCACAATCACTTCCTGGCAATCAATTAAGACCCAAGCGCCGCCTCTTCCCTCAACATGGTTTATTTCTTCAATACCCAAAGCGTGTTTAAGATGAGTAATTGCTGCATCACTTTGTCTTGGGTTTGTTGTTGCTACAACAAAATAATCATAAAAAGGTGATGTCTGCTCAAAATCATATGCCACTAAATCTTTCACTTTTAAATCTTCTAACGTTTGAATTATTTTTTTGATTTTATCCACTGTTTAACTCCTTATAATATTGACATATATTCATTTGTTCCTTCGAGGGAACAATCTTTTTTTGTTCTAAATATGAAATGCCGACTTTCATGCTAAGCTCAACTGCATGATCGAGATTTTTCACAGCTAGTTTGAAAATGATTGGCGCTTCTTGATTTTTTCTATTTGGTTCGCAAGCATCACTAACAAAAATTATTTTTTCGATAATCGTCATATTTTTTCGGCCCCAAACATGAAAACGAATTGCATTTAAGATGTCCTCATCATTTGAGTTAAAATCATTTTTATATGCCTGAGCCGAGGCATAAGCATGATAAATAACCGGTGTTTCTTGATACTTTATAATAATTGATTTATCCAAAAGCATTATCTGATTTTTGAGCTTATCATATTTAGCAAAATCATGATACAGTGCAGCAACTCCTACCCTAACAAGATCCACATCATATATCTTTGCTAGTTTTATTGCTGTCTCATAGACTCCCAAAACGTGTTTTAGTCTTTTAGGATGAGCTCTCAGTTTTTGGAAAATATTTATCTTTGCACTTTCTATCATTGGAAGACGGCTTTAGTAACGCTTATATGCATCCCTTTGGGATAAACTATCTTGACATGGAGCGGACCTGTAACATGGATAAATCCCATGTCAGCAAAAGTAATTTGCTGTTTTCCTGAGGCAATACGATACCCTTTTTCTTCATACTTATCAGCATATACTCTAAACTGATTTTCCTTATCAACAAGCAGTTCTTTTACTCTTTTATCATTGGTTTTATGGATCTTAACACTTTGATGCCCATAATAAACTACGACTGGATCTACTTCATTGAAAGTAACAGCAATTAGGCCTTCAATAAAAAGCGTTTGTCCCCTTCTAAGCTGATAAATCTTAGGAGAGATTGTTTCACTAGGTATTAGCGACTTATAAGTTTCATAACTCAGAATATGATGGAGATAGCCCTCTTGATAAAGACCCGGCATATCATATATTATTTGCTGATCAAATTGTGCTGACAATGCTTCTTGGGTTAATCCAGCTTTTTTAAATGCCAAAGCCTTGCTTTGATTAGTCAAGGCGTTGAACAAAGTTGTTTTTCCTGAATTTTGAACGCCTAACAAATAAATATGCTCGTGCTTAAACGATTGCAAATACGCTTTAAAACTCTTTATATCCTGTTTATTCGTAGCTGACATCAAAATTATATCAACAAATGGAATCCGCATTTCTTTTGCTCTTTGGGTTAAGTTTTTAATCATCAAGTCCAGGTTAGTACTGTTGGGCAATAAATCAATTTGGTTTATTACATAAACAAAGTGAGCCTTTGGTTGATAACGGTAAACCGGATAGCTAAATAATAGATCTAGATGCAGTACCGAACTGACCATAACAATCAATGAGTCTGTTTTTAGCTCTGGTAAATCTTCAGGATGAAAGTGGTTGTTAGCTTCCCCGTAATGGAGTAACCGGTAACAAGCCTGACAATAATCATGTGTGAGATCTAGGGCATATCCCACTTGCTCTATATTTATGGTTTGCATAGCTGAACCACAGCCCTGACATTTAATTAGTTTTGACATATTCCTCTAGCCTCTCTTGATAAAGCTTAGGCGCTTTTTTTCTGATTCTTCTTAAAATAACCTTTTCTATTTTGCGGTTAAACCTCGTACTAAGACCATCTGACTTCCGCCTTACCGACGCGACCAAAATCGCCTTGATTCCAAAAAAAGAAGCCCCTAAAACATCAGTCATAAGTTGATCTCCGATAATAATTGTTTCCTCTTTTTTGCCATTGGCCATTTTTAACGCTTTAGCGAATCCGAACTTCAGTGGTTTTTTTGCATGCCAAATAAACGGAACATCTAAGATGCTTACAGCTTTAGAAACACGCTTATAATTGGTATTAGATAGGATTATTATTTTAAAGTCCTTCTTCAACGTCTCTATTAGTTCTATTTGCGCTTTTGGTAGCTCAACTTCCTCATAATCGATAATTGTATTATCTAAGTCAAAAAACAAGGTTCTTATCCCCTGCTCTTTCAGTTTATCATATGGGATTTCGAAAATAGATGCATAAAATGCATCTGGAATACATCTTTGATGAATCGACATTAACTAATTCCTAAAATTTTAACATCATACACTCTTCCAGTTTCTGTTTTAACAGAAACCGAATCGCCCTCACTATGGTTTAAGACAGCCTTGCCCAGCGGTGATTCAATTGATATTTTCCCAAGACTAGGGTTAGCCTCGATACTACCAACAAATAAAAATTCTTTAGTTTCTTTTTTATCAATAAATTTCAGATTTACTGTTTTACCAATATCAACGATGTTTTCATCTGTTTTTTTAATAACTTTTAGATACTTAAAAATATTTTCGATTTCAGAAATTCTTGACTCAATGCGCGCTTGTTCATTTCTAGCAGCATCATAATCAGCATTTTCACTTAAATCTCCGTGTGCTCTTGCTGCTACAAGTGAGGCAAGATTCTCTCCACGCTTTACATCTTTTAAGAGCGCAAGCTCTTTTTTTAGTTCATCAACACCATCTTGTGTTAATTGAAATGTTTGTTTTACAGCCATAAAAGACCTCCTTAAATTCCTTAACTATTATACACCATTTTTTAGATAATTGCCATTGATTTTAAATCTTTTTGATAAAGACGATAGTCTGTCATAAAATATGCTAGCACTGCATAAAAATCTTTTGAGTGATCAAAGACTAAAGCATGTGCGTATTCATGATAGATAACATACTCTAAATAAATTGGTTTTACCGTTGCTAAAAATGTATTTAGCGTGATTTCTTTGTGTTTTTTGTGATAGCTTCCGAATTTTGAGCGTAGATATTTAAGTTTAATTGGGACTGGAAGCACTCCTTTTTCTCTGATTTTACTTTCTACAGTGGGCAAAATCATTATTAGCTCTTTTTTCAGTTCACTTTGATAAATTTGTTGTTTTGTTTTTTGCTGGCTTTCCAAATTTGACTTAACAAAAATTGTCTGATCGACAAAGTAATAACCAAATTTACCCAATTCGTATTTTATATAATACTCTCTTCCCCATAAAGAGATTAAACTGTTTTGTTCTTGTATTCTAATATGGTTCAACTTTTCATAAAAAACCTCAAACTTAGAGTCAAGATACTCTCTTATTACTTTTTCACTGATTTTGTGATTGCTCGTAATATTTATGTGGTTATTTTTAACTCGAAAGTAAGTATTTTTTATACTTTTTCTAACAATCAAGTAATCAATCTTCTTTTTTCCTTTCTGATATGATTTCATTTGCTTTTCCTCAGTAATGAATATGGTTCAACTGTAAAAGGTATCTTTAGTTTCAGTAATTGTTTTGCATGTCTTGCGACACTAATTTCTTCATTATCCTCATCTACCATATAATCAACAATAAAAGTTCTTTGCTCCTTGTTTGGACTAAGAACTTCGACTTCATCACCTAGGGTAAAATAATTTCTTTGCTCGATGATAGCTACCCTACTTTGTTCATCATAGGCTTTAACTAAACCGATAAAGAGTTGTTTAGGCTGTTCTCCGCCTAGATTAAACAATTGCTGGTCTTTATCAGGTAAACCCTCAAGATACCCAAATGAGGTAGCTCTGTTCTCAGCTTTCTTCAATTCCTGATAATAAGGCGCGAAATCGGTAATTTCTTTGTTCTCATAGTATTCATCAATTAGTTTTCGGTAAGTTGAAACTACAGTTGCTATATAATGGATACTCTTCATTCGCCCTTCAATTTTTAGCGAAGATACTTTTGCCTCAATTAGATAAGGGATTTGTTCTAGAGCAGATAAATCTTTAGCTGACATTGAAAATGTCTTATCAACAGCACTTTGCCCATTTTGGACTAACTCGTAACTCCACCGGCAAGAATGAGCACAGCCTCCCCTGTTTGCATCTCTATTTGTCATTGTATTTGATAAACTACATCTCCCTGAAAATGACATACACATGCCACCGTGAATAAAAACCTCAACATCTGCTTTCGTTAACTGCTTGAGTTTTTTAATTTGTTGCCTTGACAGTTCTCTAGCTAAAACAATACGTGTTATGCCCCGATCAAGCCAAAAATTAACCGCTTCAGCATTAGCAGCTGACTGCTGAGTAGATAGATGAACCTCAAGTTTCGTATTAGCCAAGGCTATATCAATGATATGTGGTGATGCTGAGATAATAGCATCAACTCCCGACATCTCTAAATTCTTTAAATAATCACTTAGACCCACTAAGTCTTCATTATGAGGGATAATATTTGTTGTTACATAGACTTTTTTACCTAATTTATGTGCAAATTTTGTCGCATCTTTGATATCTTTTTTAGTGAAATTCGAGGCGCGTGCGCGCAATGAAAAATCGCTGCCGCCAATAAAGACCGCGTCAGCCCCATATAAGAGTGCTATTTTCAGTTTTTCAAGATCTCCTGCTGGGGCCAATAGTTCAATCATTATTTTTTCCTTTTTGTTTATAAATTGTTTTTTTAAGATAGAATCCTTCATCCCATGATTCATTATATTGTTCTTCAATTTCAGCTTTAACACTGTAATCTAGCTTAGCTTCATTATACATTTTTACAATCTTTATCGCATATCTATCATCTTTGAAGATTGTATCAATAACAAAATAGTCAATCACTGTCTCTAAATCCTTTAAAAATGAAAACGAATTCAAGTCTTGACTTCTAAACACGTGTGTCCCCGCTTTATCTTCTAAAACTGGATATGGA
>CAZDCS010000031.1:0-10383 GCA_964504015.1 uncultured Mariniplasma sp.
AGTCAAAAATATCAGGCCCTATATACATCGATTGAAGGTGACTTTTCGCAATCAGCTTTTTGGATGATTGCTGGACTTATAGGCAAAACAATCCAGATTAAAGATTTGAACCCGAAAAGTTTGCAAGGTGATAGAGAAATAATAAAGATTATCACCCAAATGGGCGGATATATTAAATATAGGTCGCCAAAATCATATTTGATAGCACCAAGCAAAACTACAGCAACAACAATTGATCTCAGTCAAATCCCTGACCTAGGTCCAATCCTTATGGTTCTAGCTGCACTTAGTCAAGGTGTAACAACGTTCACTAATACATACCGATTAAGACTAAAAGAAACAGATAGGATAAAAGCGATGCAGCAAGTGTTAACTAAGTTTGGTGTTGATATCAAAACAAGCGATGATAAAGTAGTTATTAAGGGTCAAGATAGCTTAATAGGTAATCAAGCATTTGATTGCTTTGGCGATCATAGAATAGCTATGGCAATAGCGATAGCTGCTATTCGTGCTGATGGAGTGGTAACAATTCTAAATGCCGAAGCAGTTAATAAATCGTATCCAACGTTTTTTGAAAGCTATAAGTTATTAGGAGGTAATATTAATGAATCTTGAACAACTAAGAAACCAAATAGACCAATTGGATAACAAGATGATGGAACTATTTAAAAAAAGAATGGAAGTATCAAAAAGTATTGGTCAATATAAAAAAAACCATCATTTAGCAATAATTGATCAACAAAGAGAAGATAAACTAATAAGCGCTAAAAAAGAGCATTTTAGTAATGACTCATTATGGCCTTTATATGAAGAGTTCATTAAACATATGATCGATTTATCTAAGCGTGTCCAAAAATGAAATATAAAATTGGTTTAATCGGTAAAGATATTGGCTTTTCTAAAAGTCCTCAATTGCATCAATATATTGCAAAACAACTAAAAGTTGATTTGCAATATGACCTATTAGATATTAAGAAAAAGGATATAGCTTTTATACTAGAACAACTAAGACAAGAAAAATATCAAGGATTCAATATAACCACGCCATATAAATATGAAATTATTAAATACCTTGACAAACTAACACCTAGGGCTAAAAAGATTCAAGCAGTAAACACAATCTATTATAAAGGTGGTCTGCTAATTGGTGATAATACAGATTATGATGGGTTTATTGCTTTGCTTGATAAACACAAAATAACAGTCAAAAATAAACAAATCTATCTTTTGGGTACCGGAGGAGCGGCAAGAGCGGTGTATACTGCTTTAACTGATCTAGGGGCACTAGTAACAGTAGTCACAAGAGACAAAAAGAAAAATCTATCGTTTTTCCCTAATGTGATTTCATATGATGAAATCAAAAGTAATAAATGCGACCTCTTTGTTCAAGCAACTCCTGTTGGGACATTTCCTAACTTAGAACAATCAGTTCTATCCAAGGAGCAAGTTTATAAAAAGACCGTAATTGATTTAATATACAATCCGCATACAACACAAATTATGAAAGATAGCAAAAGAGGAATCAATGGTCAAGTGATGTTAGCTGTCCAAGCAATTAAGAGCTTTGAAGTTTGGACCGACTTAAAAATAACGATAACTGACAAACTAATAAATAAAATAGGGAAGGTGATTTCAAATTAATAGCTATGGAACGTTATTTAAAGTAACCTTATATGGTGAGTCACACCAGCACTCAATTGGAGTTGTTATTGATGGTGTCACGCCAGGTCTTTTAATTGATGAAAAAGCAATTAAAAAAGATCTTGAGCAAAGAAAGCCAGGTGCAATTGGAACTACTACAAGAAATGAAACTGATGAGTTTAATTTAACTTCAGGTGTTTTTGATGGTCGGGCAACAGGGGCGCCGATTCACGCAACAATTAAAAATAAAGATATTGTGTCAACAGACTATGTGGATTTTAAGAAACATCCAAGACCAGGACACGCTGATTTTGTTGCCAAGGTAAAGTATCAAGGGTTTAACGATTACCGCGGAGCTGGGATGTTTTCAGGGCGTCTAACAGCACCTTTAGTTATTGCAGGTTCAATTGCTAAGATGATGTTACCTTATAAATTCAGCCACCAGTTTATTAGAGCAGGCAAGCTTGTCAATATGGAGGACTTGGATGCTTACTTAACTGAAATTGCTAAAAAAGGCGATTCAGTTGGTGGTATTATGGAAATTAGAGTTACTAAGGTGCCAGTTGGCCTTGGAGAGCCGTTTTTTAATAAGCTAGATGCCGAAATCGCCAAGATGATGTTTTCAGTCCCTGGAGTAAAAGGCGTTGAAATTGGCGCAGGTCTTTTAGGAACAGAGATGTTAGGCAGTGAATTCAATGATTGCTATATTGATGCTAAGGGGACAACAAAGACAAATAATAGTGGTGGAATCTCTGGCGGGATATCTAATGGGAATGAATTGATTGTTCGAGTCTTTATCAAACCGACTCCAAGTATTAAAAAAAGCCAAAAGACATTTAGCCTTACAACATCAAAGCTGAAGGAACTTGCGATCAAAGGTAGACACGATGTCTGTTTTGTTAGAAGAATAGGTATTGTTTTAGAAAATACACTAGCAATTGTCCTAGCAGATCAATCTTTACTTAATAATATCCACTAAAAGCTAGCTTAAGGAGATTGAGTGATAAACTCAATATAAAAATGGAAGTCAAACTTGATCAGATTAAAGGTGTTGGACCCAACACCGTAAAAACATTAAGAAGTCACAATATTTGGTCAACCTATGACCTTATTTTAAATTGCCCAAAAGGATATGAAGACTTTACAATTTCACAAATCAATCAAGTGGCAAACAAATCAACAATTACAGTTCAAGCTATAATAACATCAAAGATTAAAGTCAATAGGTTTATAAAAACACCGGTATCTAGCTTTTCAGTTTCTGTTTTTTGTGAAACAATTTCTGTCATAGCATTCGGAAAACCGTATTTAGTAAGTCAGTTCAAAATAGGGGATGAGGTTATTATTAAAGGGGTGTACCATCTTTTTAAAAAACAGTTAAACCTCTCATCGATAACAAAACTTGATAAAAGGGTGCCACTTAAACCACTATATAAAATTAGTGGATTACACGACCGCAATCTAACTAAAATTATTACAACTATTTTCCAAGAAAAACAGGTATCCATCTTTGAAACAATCCCTAAGCAGTTTTTAGAAAAATATCGACTTCTAAATAGAGAAACAGCTTTTAAGAAACTACATCTGCCTAAAACACATAACGACTTTCTTCAAGCCAAAAGGTATTTTAAATATGAAGAGGCCTTCTATCTACAGCTAAAACTCACTACAAAAATCAATAATAAAATACTAAGACCAGCTAAAAAATATAATCTTAGCAAAGTTAAAGAATTAATCAAAGAACTCCCCTACATCTTATCTACTGATCAAAAAAAAGCCGTAAATGATATTTTTAGAGACTTTAACAAACCTTATGCAAGCTACCGCTTGCTGCAAGGTGATGTTGGATCTGGTAAGACCGTTGTAACTCTTCTTGCAATATATTCTGCAATAACTGCTGGTGAGCAGGTGTCGTTTATGGCGCCAACAGAATTACTTGCAGCACAACATTACTCTTACTTTTCTAAATACTTAAAGTCACAGAATATAACATTATTAACCGGAAAAACAAAGAATAAGGAACAATTGAAAAAGGCCATTAGTAACCACGAGTATGATCTTGTTATTGGGACACATGCATTAATTGAAGATGACCTTTGTTTTTCTCATTTAGGACTTGTTATTATTGATGAACAACATAAGTTTGGTGTGGCAACTAGAGATGAGTTAATAAAAAAAGCTCACGCAAAAGATGTCTTGTATTTAAGTGCGACTCCAATTCCAAGAACATTAGCAATGATTGCTTTTGGCGAAAATAATATTAGTTTAATTAAAGAAAAGCCAAAAGCGCGTGCTAAAATTGTTACACATTATATTACAAAAGATAAAATTGTAAAACTTTATCAAGCAATTGAAAAAGCAGTAACTAAAAAAGAGCACATCTTTTTAGTTGTTCCTGCTATTAGTTCAACTAAACTAGGTGATAATATCGAATTGGTCTATCAAGATATTGATTCCCGCTTTAAATCCCCTATTTTTGTTTTACACGGTCAACTTAAAACAGGAGAAAAAGAGCGAATAATGCAAAGTTTTATTAAGACTCCTGGTAGTATCTTAATCGCAACAACAATGATTGAGGTGGGTATTGACATTCCAACAGCAACCTTAATGGCTATTTATAGTGCGGAGCACTTTGGATTAAGTCAACTTCATCAACTAAGGGGTAGAATCGGTAGAGGAACTTTGCCGAGCACTTGTTTTTTGTTATCATTAAAAGATGATGTTGAAAGACTAGAGTTGTTATCAAAGATTGATGACGGCTTTATTCTAAGCGAATATGATCTTTGCTCAAGAGGTCCAGGTGATTTTCTTGGTGAAGAACAAAGTGGATATCTCAAGTTTAACTTCCTTGATCTTATGATAGATTATCCAGTTTTAATTGAAGCGCAAAAAAATGTTTTAGAACTTCTAGCAAAACCTGATTTTAAAACTAACCCGATTTACAAACATTTAAATAAGCATATCGCAGAGTCATTAAAGATATGATATAATTAATAGTGATGAAAGAAGGTATCTATGATAAAAATAGCTATTGATGGTATGGGTGGCGATCACGCACCCGAACCAATTGTAAAAGCAACTCTAAGAGCACTAGAAACATTTGATAATATTAGTGTCACCATTTTTGGTGATGAGTCACTAATGGCGCCATATTTAAAACAACACCATAGGTTAACTGTTGTTCATACGCCTCATTATTTATCAATGGGTGAAAAAGACGCGATTAAACAGTACCGGACTAATAAAGAGTTATCAATGTTTATGGCAATGACGCACGTTAAAGATGGTTATTCTGATGCAGTTGTTAGTGCCGGACCAACACAAGCACTTGTTGTTGGTGGACACTTTATTATTAGACGTATGAAAAGTATGCACCGCGTAGCGATCGCCCCTATTATTCCTTCATATGATAAAAGAGGTAGAATTTTATTAGACTGCGGGGCTAATATTGACTTTAAACCCGAGCACCTTCATGAGTTCTCGGTTTATGCAACAATTATGGCTGAAAAAGTTTTGAACAGAGATAACCCACAAGTAGCATTAATTAACATTGGAACTGAAGATGGAAAAGGTAGAGAGTTTGATAAAGAAGCATTTAATCTACTTAAAGAAAGTAACAAAATTAACTTTTACGGAAATGTTGAACCAAAAGAGATACTTACAGCTGAAGCTGATATTCTAATTAGTGACGGATTTACGGCTAATATCGTAATGAAAACACTTGAGGGAACAGCTAAAGGTGTTGGTAAAATATTAAAAAGAGAAATAAAGTCATCAGTGTTCGCCATGATTGGTGCCTTGTTTATGAGAAAAGCACTTAAACGATTCAAAAAAGCTCTAGATCCAACTGAAATAGGAGGAGCGTTATTGATGGGATTTAACAATGTTGTTGTTAAAGCACAAGGATCATCAGATGAAAATGGTTTTTTCAATGGAATTAGACAAGCTAAAGAGATGGTTGAAGCTAATGTGATTAAACTAGTATCTGAGGAACTAACTAAGAAAGAAGACTAGACAAAATGAAAGTATTACTAAAAAGTTTAAATATTTCATATCAAGACCTAAAAATATATGAACTAGCAATGACGCACGCGTCTTATGCTTATGAAAACAAACTAGAAAATAATGAAAAACTAGAGTTTTTAGGTGACGCCGTTATTGAGTTACTAATGAGTGATTATCTTTATAAAGAAAACTTAAAAAACGAAGGCATGATGACTAAGAAAAGAGCACAAGCGGTCTGTGAAGAAGCGTTAGTCAAATATGCCGATAAAATCGGCATCAAAAAGTATTTGAAACTAGGGAAGGGCGAAAAACTAAAAGGTCCTAATGGTGCCATGATTGCTGATGCTTTTGAGGCTTTAATGGGGGCAATCTACCTCGACCTAGGATTTAAAGCTGCGCACAAATTCTTCCATGAAAATATTGTTCCAAATCTTTATTTAGTGTGGAACATAAAAGACTACAAGTCAACACTCCAAGAATATATCCAAAGTGGTGTAAAAAGAAATATCAGCTATGTTATTTTGAAAGAAAAAGGGCCATCTCACGATCGTAAGTTTGAAGCTGCTGTTAAACTAGATAACCATATAACACTGGGTATCGGAAAAGGCAAGACAAAAAAAGAAGCCGAACAAAATGCTGCACAAGAAGCACTAGCGAAAGGTAATTATGATCTTAAAAAAACTATATGAAAGCTATGATCTTTCGATCGATCATATTTTAATTAAAGAATTTAAAAGACTTGATCTATCTATACAAGAGATGTCAATTTTACTTGTATTGTTTTTAATGCATAAAAAAAGAAAGACTTTTTCAATAGCATCAATCGCAAGACGTGTCGATTATAGCAAAAATGAAATAGGAACGTATGTTGAATCGTTAATGGATAAAGGATTTATTAAGATTTTTTTAGAGGATAAAGATGGAAAAGAACGTGAAATATTTGAAATAGATCCAACCTTTGATAAAATCGAAGAACTAATCAGACAAGATAATCTTGATAAGATCAAGCAAATTTATGAATCTTCAATTAGCGAGACAATAACATTACTTGAGCAAGGTCTCGGTAGAGCACTTATGCCTTATGAGCTAGAAAATGTTAGACGATGGTATGAAGAAAAAAAATATCACCATAAAAAAATTATCAATGCTATTGAATCGGCAAAAGATAAAGTTAGCATTAAATATGTTGAGCGAATTTTATCACAAATAGCACTTGAAAAAATAGAAATAGACGATGATGTTGATACTGCTTTAGATGAAATATTTAAAGGGATTAAATGACAAAAGTAGAAAAGATCTTAGAAGTCTTAGAAGAAATGTTTCCTAATGCAAATGTGGAACTGACACACAGCAATCATTTTGAATTATTGGTTGCTGTTGTTTTAAGTGCTCAGACAACAGATAAGAGTGTTAATAAAGTTACCCCATTATTATTTGATAGATTCCCAACGCCTAAAGATTTAAGCGAAGCGGAACTATTAGAAATTGAAGCTCTAATTAAGACGATTGGGTTATATCGTAATAAGGCAAAAAACATTAAACAACTAGCAACAATCTTGTATAAAGAGTTTGGTAGTGTTGTTCCTAATAGTAGAAAAGCACTAGAAAGATTACCTGGTGTAGGTAGGAAAACAGCAAATGTTGTTTTGAGTAATGCTTTTTCAATACCAGCGCTAGCTGTTGATACTCATGTAGCAAGAGTATCAAAGCGACTAGGGTTAGCTAAAGATGATGATAATGTTTTGCAAATTGAAAAGAAGTTAATGCGAAAAATACCTAAGATGCATTGGACAAAAATACATCACCAACTTATTTTTTTTGGGAGATACCACTGCTTGGCAAGAAGTCCTAAATGCCATAACTGCCAGTTATTTGATATCTGTAAATACCAAGGTAAGAGTGAGTAAAGAGAAAGAAGATGCAAAGCAAAAACAATGATTGAAAAAATAAGAAAAAAAAGTTTCATAAGCCGCTAAAACGCGGTTTTTTTTATCAAAATAGTCATTGATTTACCACTGTTATATCCTTATACTGAGCGATAAACACAGGGAGGATAACAGATGAATATCAATGTATTAAAAATTATAAAACAAGTTAGAAACCATAAACAACAAAAACAAAATGAAGCAAAACCAATGGGGTCAATTATTAAATTTAAGCGAAAGGAAATGAACCTGACTCTAGAAGAGGCGTCTGAAAATATCTGTAGTGTTTCCTATTTATCCAAATTAGAAAATAATATAATAAAAATAGGTGATAAGTTTATCACGCCATTAATAAACAGATTTGGATTAGATGAACTTCAAATTGATGATCATCTAAACTATGATAATGATATAGAAGAACTTGTTGATTCAATGGTTTATCTAACTAAGCCAAGGGGAGATTTAATTGAGTTTTATAAAGAGAAAACTGACTATAAGTCTAAACTCATCAAAATGGTTTTCTATGCTCTAGATAGCAACTATATTAAGGCTATGCAATCAAACTATGATTTAACAATCTACATCCCCAATTTAACAAATACAGAACTAGCGCTATATCTAATCGCTGTTAACCTATATTTATATAGTGAGAAGCAATATAGTGAAGCCTATAGGGTTTTGTTGCAAATGCCAGATTTAAATATAGTCGATGTGGAACTGAAAATAGTAATCATGAAATGGAGATTACTAAGTGCTTTTAGAATGCATAAGACATCTGATATTTTTATGAATTATCACAAATTAACTAGATTAGTTGTTCAAAAAGGCTATTACAAGTTGTTAAAAGAGTTGGAAATTGCACATTTTATGTTTCAATCCACTGTACAAAACCCAAAATATATAATCGATATCCAAAAAGATGTTACTATTCTCAATCAAACACAAAAAGATTTCTTGCTTGCAAAATCACTATTTCACACTCAAGAATTTGGTGGTGCCATTTCTTTGACCAAGAAACACTATAAAAAAAACAGTGATTGGTTAGTTCTGCATTTGATTTTACTTGATCAAGTAAAAATGATCCCTGAGTTAGAGGCTGTTATAGCATCACTTTGTGAAAGCAGGCTTGCCTGCAATACAACAAAAGTGATAGTCAAGCATATGAAGTACAAACACAATGGAGATAAAGAGCGGCTGCTTAATTACTTAAGGCGAGAAGTTCTAGGGTTTAAGAGTTTGACAGACGAATACTATATTCTTGACTTCTTGATGATGGACTCGCAAAAAATATTTTCATCACTCCATTACTACAAAGAAGCAGTTCAAGTGGTAAGGAAGTATGCGCCTAGATTAAAAGCGCTTAGACAAGCAAGTTCTAGCCTCTAAAAAAAGGAAATTAGGCACTTCTCTTGTGTTGTACCAAACAATTAAATCATTAATAATCAAATTATGTAAGATCGACATTTCTCTTGAACAGCGATAAACTTCTGATAGACTGATGATACCAAAAAGAAATTTTGTTATCCCATGCTTAGTGCTGTGAGTTATAAATGATTCATCATAAAACAATATTTAAATGATTAACTAAAAGTTTTCACAACATTGGAAAATATCAAGCAACGGAAACCTATTTGTTGACTTAGTGCTAATTTAGTGCTATCATAATAGTGTGATCGAGCTTAGGTTTCCCGTGTGGGCCTAGGCCTTTTCTATATCTAGGGGCGAATTACATGAAAGAGTTTAAAACACATTGTCAACAGTTAAAAATATTAAGAGATCGTGGATTTAATGTCCCGACTAATGGTAAACCTATGAGGGTGCTTAAAGAGGAAAATTACTATGCTCTTGTTAATGGATATAAAGGACTGTTTTCGGGTCATAATCCTTCTGCAATAGACCAAAGTGAAACATTCATCGCAGGATCTCAGTTTAGCGAATTATATGCTTTGTTCATTTTTGATAGAAATTTAAGAAGTAGTTTTTTGAAAGTGATTCTAAGTCTAGAAAGCCAGTTCAAGTCAATATTATCTTATGAGTTCTCAAAAAAATACGGACATGAGCATTATTTGAAATTAAACTCATTTAACGATTCTAAAGTTTCTAAGCCAACTGAAAAACAAAAAAGGGAAAGAAGCACTAGAATTTCGCGGATAAATAAGCTTATTGCAAAACTTCATAACAGTATTTCCTATTCATACAAAAATAAAGACTATATAAAGCATCACTTGAATACCTATGGCTCAATTCCTCTATGGGTATTGGTTAACTCGCTAACATTTGGAACTATAAGTACTTTTTATTCCTTAATGAAAACTCCTGATCAAGTAAATATAGCAAAGCACTATATCTTACCTAAAGAAACCTTGCATAGGGATATGAAAGCTCTATCAGAGATAAGGAATATTTGTGCTCATGATGAAAGGTTATATAATATTTCTTTGAGTAAGGAAAGCGAAATTAAGAATACTAGGTATCATTCACTATTGTCCATTCCAATAATTAACACAAAGTATATCAAGGGTAAGAGAGATCTTTATGCAGTGATTATTGCTTTTAAGGATATAATGAAGAAACGTGAATTTTCAAAATTTATAACAGAAGTGGATAGAGAATTAAATAGACTATCCGCGAAACTAAAATCCGTCTCAAAAAATGATGTATTAGATAAAATGGGATTTCCATCAAATTGGAAGGATATTGTTAAGTTATGAACACAGGATTAAGTTCTTGTGTTTTTCTTTTGCCTTAAATGGGGGTGTAAATGTCAACTAGAAAATGTAGAATAATGGCGGTTTAAAATGTAGGTTTAAAT
>CAZDCS010000032.1:0-3431 GCA_964504015.1 uncultured Mariniplasma sp.
TGAATTTTAACTCCTTTGATTTTAGTGCCTATTAGCGCTTTGTTATTATCAAACGCTCCAACAATTTTAAGCCCGTACTCGCGAAAACCATCATAAGTTAGTAGCGCTTTTCCTAAATGACCAACCCCGATTAAAACTGCATTCGTTATGGTGTTGTAATCAAGGAATGAGCTAATGTCTTTTATCAAGTCATCTATATTATGACCTATTTTAGGTTTGCCACTTTTAGTTGTCACTGCAGATATATCCTTTTTCACTTGCATTTCGCTTAATTCAACAGCTTTAGCGATGGCCGGAAAAGAAATTTGCATTACCCCTTCTTTTCTTATTCTTTTCAAGTAATTCAAATAGACCGGAAGTCTTTTCAATGTTCTCCTTGAAATTGTTATTTCATTACCACTACTTAGAGCAACCATATCCGCCTCTTTCTAATCGATATTTTTTTATCGATTATATTATAACGTTTTATATTGTAAATAGCAACCCTTAATCCATGAAAACGCTTTTCTTTATTATAAAGCTATCTAGATTTTATTCCTTATCATTTTTCACAGTTTTACTTCGCTCAGAGATACCTTAATTAAGCGAAATCAACTCCCCTTTTCCCCTAGTCAGAAAAGCGACTCGTTTTTTTAAAAACACACCTTTTTATCCTAATCACACTATTGTGTATTAAAAAAACCCTCATTTACTATTAAACATTTACAAGCGCATAAAAAAATGATAAAATCAAACATGTTGGGTTGATGAGCAAAATATTTTGTTTTTATAGTCCATTATATGTGACACTGAGCAAAGTTTCATTAAGCTTTATTATCGAACTCAAAGAATCAACTCAATTTTTTATAAAAGAGGAGCAATTCAATGAATAAGACAAAAGAAAACCCTGAAAAAAGTTATAAGGAACTACATAGACCTGCAAGTGAGTTTAACTCGCGAGAGGAATACCTCGAAAACGAACTTAAAATTATGAAGCCTAGAAGGTGGCGCCTTAATTTACCGTTTAGAGATTATCGTTTTGAAATTGAAGATCTTGTTCCAGCATTATCAGGAACAATTGGTGGAACAGCTCTATATTTTGGAATGATCGGTGGCTGGACCGAAGGCTTTGGTTTATCAAATGAGTTTTTGTTAATGAATATTAGATTCGAGTGGTTATTGGTAAGTATTTTGTTTATGATACCAATTAGCGGCTTTTTCAACCCTAGAGCTAATACTGCTGGAATCCACGGACCAATGATCCCTTTGATACCTTTAGTTGTTATTGCAGGGGGACACCCTTTAGCGATGATGATTATGATTGGGGTGTTTGGTTTAATCTTAAGTGTTTTAAAAGGCGGATCAAAGCTTGTCAATATGACAAGCACCGGTGTGACCGGTGGTTTAATTGCCTACTTAGGTTTAATTGGAGCTATCTCACAGATCAATGGTTTACGAACATGGGCAGTTGATTTAGGTTTAGGGTTCAAATATATTTTGATTTTTATGACCGTCATTGTCATCTACGGCTTATTAGCGAAGTTTAAAAAAAGGTGGATGGCCATCCCAATTTGTTCTGCAGCGGCTTTGTTAATCGCTTTGGCATTTGGTGCTCCACTTAATTTTGTTACTTCTCCTGGTCTTCCTCCGTTAAATCCACTTTGGTGGTGGGGCGAAAACACGGGTTGGAAATTAGGATTTCCTAATTTTTCACATTTCGTTGCTGCCTTTCCTTTTGCCTTATTAGCAGTTGCGATGTGGCCACCAGATTTTTTGAGTCACCGGATTTTCCAAGAATTAAACTATCCTAAGGGTGCAGAAAAAACATTAATGCATGTTGATGATACACTACTAAATTGTTCAATTAGACAAGTTGTTACTGGCCTTTGTGGTAGCGGTAATATCACATCTTCATGGGGAACTTTAATTATTCCGGCAGGAATAGCTAAAAGACCGATACCTGCAGCAACCATTTTAATGGGTATTTTCGGGATTATTGCAGTCTTGTCTGGTTATGTCCTAGATGTTTTATCTTGGCCCCCGGTCTTTAGAATAGCTTTACTTGTTGGCGTCTTCTTCCCTTTAATTGAAGCTGGAATGACAATGATTAAAGAAACTAAACACGCTCAAACTGCTTCATTATGTATTTTTGGATCGATTGTTGTTAACCCTGTGTTTGGTTGGTCTTTAACAATGTTACTTGACAATACCGGTTTACTAGGCGATTCAAAACGAGCTAAATCACTTTCTTTAGCTAACCGCTTAATTATTCCGCTAGTCACATTTATTCTAAGTACTATAGCTATGTTGTTAGTAGGATTAATCCCTGGTGTTCCATCAATATTGTAGTTTTAGTTGAAGCTC
The DNA here is from genome assembly GCA_964504015.1 of uncultured Mariniplasma sp. Lineage (GTDB taxonomy): Bacteria > Bacillota_I > Bacilli_A > Acholeplasmatales > Acholeplasmataceae > Peloplasma. The sequence continues at coordinate 2,344 of CAZDCS010000032.1, forward strand.
TTTAATAATACTAAAGAAAAAACACGAATAAATAGCGAGCTATTTATTGGTGTTTTCATTATGTCACCTCTTGTGCGCTTTGCTAGAACAATTAAAAAGTAATAATATTATTATTAGACGCTTTACTTAACCGGTTAAAAATAGCTTCGCTATATCTGCCAGTAATACTGAGATAAAGATATATTTTTTTAACACCTCGTTTGTCCATCACCCTCAAACTTTCATATAAGTTAGTTGCGATTTCTTTTGTATCGCTATCTTTGCTTATTATGTACCTGTTTTCAGTTAAAAAACACGGAGCAAGCTCTAATGAGCAAATAACATATGTTTTTATCTTCTTTTCCTTATTCGTAACTATTCTTTCGTTAATATAAGCAAGAGCTTTTTTTTTATCACCTCTAACAAGTGTGAGGTCGCCTTTGGGTGAATAGTGACGGTATTTCATGCCTGGAGCTTTTGGAACTCCTAAAGTTTCTTTTAAGTATCCTAATTCAGGATCAATATTTAAGGTTTCTTTTATCATTTCATAAGTTATAGCCCCGGGCCTCAAAATAACAGGAACTGCTTTAGTTACGTCGACAACCGTGGATTCAAGACCAATTAATGACTTTCCACCATCTATTATAATATCAACTTTACCGTTAAAATCTTCCATAACATGCTCAAATAATGTTGAAGAAGGTCTGCCGCTTATATTAGCGCTTGGAGCGCAAATAGGAACACCAGAAATCTTAATCACTTCTTGAGCAATGTAGTTTGCTGGGACCCTTAAAGCAACTGTATCTAGTCCACCAGTAATTTCTTTTGTAATAACCGGTTTTTTAGCAATAATTAAAGTTAGTGGCCCTGGCCAAAAAGAATCACTAAGTTTTTTAGCATGCTCATTAAATCCTGTGACGTAGTTTAACGCTTCTTTTTTATTAGCAACATGGACAATTAAGGGATTGTCTGTTGGTCTTCCTTTTGTTTTAAAGATTGCCTTTAGACCTTTAAGATTCAGTGCTGAAGCACCAATACCATAAACAGTTTCAGTTGGAAAAACAACAAGTCTACCTTGTTGAATTGTTGTTTTTATATCATCTCTAACT
>CAZDCS010000032.1:3441-10238 GCA_964504015.1 uncultured Mariniplasma sp.
GTTATGTCACTTTCTTTATATATTCTTGTTTTCATAAACACCCCTAATGTGGAAATAACTAAAATATTTTTTGTTTTGCTGTTTATCTACTAATTAAATAAGCTAGCTTTTCTGGAAAAAAGCAATTCGCAATCCAACAATGTGTAAAAGCACTATGCTAAATATAACATATTTTGAAATGATGAGCTACTTACACAATAATATTGTATCAAAAAAACATTAGGAATTGAAGGACCTCTCCTAATAATCAAGAAATCATCAACACTTGTCATAGCGTGGTTAATGGCTATTCACATTATTTAAAGATAATGGAACACTTATGTTAGATGATTCTTACCAAAGATCTTTTTATTAACTCAGTTCAAGAATACCTGACCGTTAAAGAATATTAACCTAAAGTTTATGCTGAGATAAGAAATAGTGAACTATAAATTGAAAATGACCCTTATCTATTTCTAAACTTCTTCTAAACTACCTTATGACAGTGTTCCCTTTATAGAGCCGACTTATCGGTTTTTTAGTTTAAATCAAAAATATTTATTTAAATTTAAAGACTTTTTCATTGACATATATAAACCACTAGTATATAATCAATAGTAGTGGAGGAGGTTTAATACTCGTAAATAAAAATTGATTCTCCCTAAAGGTGAAAAAAATGCAAAAAACAATTGTTATAACAGGAGCAACCTCAGGTATCGGTTATGCTTTAACAAAAGAATTAGCTTTCAAAGGAGAGAGGGTTCTTGCCATTGGCCGGAACCAGGAAAAATGCGATATAGCTATGCAAAAGATAAAAAAAGATAAAAAGAACCTTGACCTTGTCTATCTCCCAGCCGATTTCTCTTCTCTTAGTGAAATCAAAGAATTGTGTGTTTCAATCAACAAATTGACTGAAAATAAAGGGATTGACTGTTTAATCAATAATGCTTCAACGGTCCCTAAATGGTATATGACGACAAAACAGGGATATGAAATGCAATTTCAAGTAAATCATTTAGCTGGAGTTTTACTTGCTCATGAATTAATGGTTAACCTTATTAAAGCCAAAGGCGTTATCATAACTACATCATCAAAATCGCACAGGGGAACAAAAATGAATTTTAAGGATCTTATGTTTAGCTCTAAATATAGCCTCTTACGAGCGTATAAACAGTCAAAGCTGGCAAATGTTTTGTTCACTTATCAATTTAACCGGATCTACATGAATAAATACGGAACAACTGCTTATGCAGTCGATCCCGGCTTAGTAAATACGGATATAGGTGAAAAAAACACGTCTGGTATCGTGAAATATTTTTGGAAGTTGCGCAAAAAGTTCGGCAAAAACCCAGAAGATATCACAGACACCTACTTAGAACTAATCTACAAGAAAAGCCTTAACAGCGCCGACGGCTATTATTACAAAAACAAAAAAGCAATCAAACCTTCTTTATATGCACAAGATGAACAACAGGCCAATAGATTGTGGCAAACAAGTTATAAGTTGATTGGAGAAAAAGAACATGAATAACCAATATTGTTTAATTACCGGAGCCACTGGTGGCCTTGGCAGAGCGTTTTCTTTTGAAGCTGCCAAAAGAGGTTATAATCTATTACTAGTTGATTTAGATGAAGAAAATCTTTTAAGTTTAAAAGCAGGGATAAATAATAATTATTCAGTGACCGTTAACATTTTCAGCGCAAGCATCACAATCAATGATGATATTTTACAAGTGTGGGATTATCTTGATGATAACAAGATAAAGTTAGATGTTTTAATTAATGTTGCTGGTGGCGACCAAGAAGGGCTAATAGCAAGCACTGACCCCAGTGTTCAAACATGGATCGCTGAGCTAAACGCAGTAGGAACTCTTAGAATGCTGTTAAATGGGGTTAAATATAAAAGTGACACATTAAGAATCATCAATATCGCTTCAATGGCTGGGTTTTACCCAATGCCGTTAAAGGCAGTATACTCCGCGTCAAAAAGGTTTTTAATTGACTTGGGTTATTCCTTAAATGATGAATTGAATCCTCAAAATATCTATATAACAACAGTTTGCCCAGCTGGTTTGCCAACACGAAGAGATATAATACAAAAGATTGATAGTCAAGGCCTTATCGGAACGTTAACAACTATCAATATTGGAAAAGTTGCTGAAAAATCTTTTGATAAAGCGATAAAGAAAAAGAAAATATACATCCCTGGTGTAATCAATCAAATCACAGTTTTTGTAACGATGTTTATCCCCAAAGGAGTATTGACAAAGATGATTGGCAGAAGATGGCGGAAAACTAATAATGTTGAGACTACTATTAAAATAAGGGAAACAGTTCCAGAAAGGAGTCATGTTTAAAACTTTGAGCATCCCTCAAGGTTTGAATATGAATCAAATTATGCAAATATTAATTTATGGAGCAGCTTGGATTACCTTAATCCATTTTATGCTCAAACAGATATTAACATTCAGTCAAGAACAAAGTATGAAATATGTTAAGTTCATTTCTCTATTCTTAATCACATTCAAATTAATTGAATATGGAACTCACTGGATACAAGGGGATTTTACAAAAATCCCCGTCGAATACTCAGCAATCACTTATTTCCTTTTCTCAATAACATTTTTATTTAATATCGAAAAAATGAAACCCTTTGTTACTTTTGCTGCTTTCATATCGGGACTTGGCTACTTGTTAGTTTTCCCTTTTCTTGGGTCAGCTTTTATTGAAGTTAATGGATTAACTTCAACATTGCTTGTTTTATTAAACCATAGTTTGCTCTATGTGGGTAGTGTTCTAGTAATGAAAAACTATAAGTTTTCCCCGAAAAGTCGGAAAATGATCTTAATATATACAGGAGCACTACTCTCTTTTTCGATTGCAATGCAATACTTAATCAACTTTGAAAACAGTTACATCTTTCTCTATATGATCCTAGATGGCAGAATACTGCATAACATGTTTGCTAATATTAGTATTGACGGGTTCATTTATCTGTCATATCATCTAATACTAGTATTTATCTACTTAACTATGATATCATTGTTTTATAAAACTAACTCAAGCGTTTATCAAAGGCATGAGAACAAGGTTAGTTTAACATCTAGAAAGGAAATCATTACTTATGAACATACAATTTAAAAAAGGGGTTCTAGATTTATTGGTTTTATCGATGCTTGAAAGAAAGGACCAATATGGATATGATATATCTGATGCTCTAAGCACCAAAATCAGTCTGTCATCTGGAACAGTCTATCCTATTTTAAGGAAATTGAAAGATGAAGGATTTGTTACTACCTATTTATTAGAAAGTAGTGGCGGTCCTGCAAGGAAATACTATAAACTTACAAAAAGTGGAAAACTAAACTATCAAAAGTTAAAGAAAGAATGGCTTGAGTTCATTAAGATATCATTAGAAATTTTGGAGGTAGATAAAAATGAATAAAACGACTTTTATTAAAAAACTCACATCTGGTTTAAAAGGTTTAGGGATTAACGATAGCCAAGAAGTAGTTAAAGATTATGAAGCTCATTTTGAAAACGAAGAAGCTAAGGGCAAGACAGAAGAGGAAATAGCTAAAGAATTAGGGGTTGTAAGTGATATTCTAGCCGACTTTGAGTCTGGAAAAGCAGTCTATAGAAGTAAAAAAACACTAAACTTAATCTCGGTTGTTATTTTGGATATTTTTAGTTACTCGTTGATGTTTGGTCTTTATTTAACTATTATCACTGGCTTTACAATATCATTAGTTAGTCTGATTTCGAGTTTTTATTTGGTTCTAAATCTAGACATGCTGGATTTTATACCATATATGACATCTCTATTCTCAATTTTTTCTGGCCTAGTTATGTTGGCATTTGCTGGACTAACTCTAAATTTATCAATCTTACTAACTAAATACTGTAATGAGTTAATGAGAAGACTTTTTAATTGGCATAAAGAGATGCTAAGTGAACAACCACATATCCCTTGGAAAAAAGTAGTTTATCCGGCAATTTTTATTAGACTTTCGCTTTACTGTGTTTTAGGTGTTATCATATTGTTAATTACAACTTATTTGATAGGTGCTCTAAGCACGCAAGATTTACAGTTTTGGCACCAGTGGAATTGGTTCATTAATAATTAGTTGAAAGAATGTTAACGCATAATCATTAAAAAAAACACGCAGAAAAACTGATCCTGATTTTTGACTCTGTAATTGAATTACAGACAGGTAAACAAATGACTATACTAAAGGTTCAATCATCTACAAGAAATTCATTATGATTAATAACCTAACCTAAATCTTATCAAAAACCTTAAACATACTTATAGATAAAAATAATTCAAGATGATATGTCCCCTTGAAGTCGACACTACAAATGATTAGTTGTAGTGTTTATGAAAAGGGGATCTCTTTTATGCTTGCTCGGTTCTCACCTCACTTTGATACCTTGTACTTGGTTATGACTAATCCCGTAGTGGATTTGCGTCACCTAGATAGCAAAGGCACTTGAGAAAACCCAAATTCCTTTACAATAACGTCGCATTACTACTTCCGTGGTCTTGCTAAGATTGTTTTAACACTAATTTATATGTTTATCCCTTCAAAAAAAAGAACCAACTAAACAGCTAAATGCCATTTAATTGGTTCTTTATTTACTTATTATCTACCATTGACACATAACAACATCTCTAATAATTATCTTGGATTCTTAATGTTTGCGTGTGCTGCTGCAAGTCTTGCAATAGGCACTCTGAATGGTGAACAAGAAACATAAGATAGACCAATATTATGACAAAACTCAACCGATTTAGGGTCTCCGCCGTGTTCGCCGCAAATACCTAGTTTAATATCAGGTCTTTGCTCTTTACCTAACTTAACAGCCATCTTCATTAATTTACCAACACCTGCTTCATCAATGTGAGCAAATGGGTCATTTTCAAAAATTTTCTTTTCATAATAATCAGCTAAGAACTTACCAGCATCATCTCTTGAAAAACCAAATGCCATTTGCGTTAAGTCATTAGTTCCAAAACTAAAGAACTCAGCTTCTTTCGCTACTTCGTCAGCTAAAAGTGCTGCGCGAGGAATTTCAATCATTGTTCCTACTAAGTAGTCAAGTTTAACTCCTGCTTCTTTAATAATGCGATCTGCTGTTTCAACAACAACCGCTTTAACAAAGCTTAGTTCTCTAACTTCACCAACAAGTGGGATCATAATTTCAGGAACAACATTCATTCCTTGCTTATTAACCTCTATTGCTGCTTCAATAACAGCTTGGGTTTGCATTTTAGCAATCTCAGGATAAGTAACACTTAAACGAACACCACGGTGACCTAACATTGGGTTAGTTTCATGAAGTTCATCAATTGTTTTTTGCAGTACTTCAGTTTTAAGTCCCATCTCTTTAGCTAATGCTTCAATATCTGCTTTTGCTGTTGGAAGAAACTCATGAAGTGGAGGATCTAGGTATCTAATAGTTACAGCATAACCCTTCATTTCTTTATATAAGCCAATAAAGTCTTCTCTTTGCATTGGTAATAATTTAGCTAGAGCTCTTTCTCTTTCTTCTTGGTTTTTAGCAACAATCATTTCGCGAACAGCCATAATGCGGTCTGCTTCAAAAAACATATGTTCTGTTCGGCACAAACCAATTCCTTGTGCTCCAAAGTCATAAGCGACTTTAGCATCTTTTGGATTATCAGCATTTGCACGCACGTCTAGCGAGCGGTATTTGTCTGCCCAACCCATTAATTTTTCAAAATCTCCAGAAACTGTAGCTTTCATTGTTTCGACTTTTTCGCCATAAATATGACCAGTAGATCCATCTAATGAAATCCAATCGCCTTCTTTAAAGATTGCTCCATCAATTTCAAAGACTTTTTTCTTTTCATCAACATGGACAAATCCAGCACCAGCAACACAACAAGTCCCCATTCCGCGAGCTACTACAGCTGCATGAGAAGTCATTCCGCCTCTTGCTGTTAAAATACCAGATGCGACAATCATGCCTTCAATATCTTCAGGAGACGTTTCTTGACGAACTAAGATTACAGGTAGACCATCTTTTTCTTTTAACTCTTTTGCTGCATTAGCAGAAAAGACAACACGTCCTGCTGCTGCACCAGGTGATGCATTTAATCCTGTACCAATGACTTTAGCTTCGCTAAGCGCTTTAGGGTTAAATTGCGGGTGTAGTAAAGCATCTAATTGAGCAGGATCTACTTTAAGTAGAGCTTCTTTTTCAGTTAAGATTCCTTCTTCAACAAAATCGATTGCTAATTTAATAGCTGCTTGAGCAGTTCTTTTACCATTTCTTGTTTGTAGAATATAGAGTTTATCTCTTTCGATTGTAAATTCCATATCTTGCATATCACTATAATGCGTTTCTAATTGTTTAGCAATTGCAACAAACTCATTATAGATTCTTTCATTTTCAATTTTTAACTCAGAAATTGGTTTTGGTGTTCTAATACCAGCAACAACATCTTCACCTTGAGCATTGAATAAGTATTCTCCATATAATTCATTAGTTCCATCAGATGGGTTTCTAGTAAATGCTACACCAGTACCTGAGTCTTCTCCCATATTACCAAAAACCATGCTTTGGATACTTACTGCTGTTCCCCATTCATAAGGAATATGGTTTAGTCTACGATATGTATTAGCACGAGGATTATCCCATGATCTAAATACTGCCGTTATTGCAGAAATTAGTTGCTCATGTGGATCTTGTGGAAATGATTCTCCTTTTAGTTCTTCATATCTAATTAAAAAACGCTTTGTCAATTCAATTAAATCATCACCGTCTAGGTCAGTATCAAGTTCAACACC
>CAZDCS010000033.1:0-10141 GCA_964504015.1 uncultured Mariniplasma sp.
AACAAAATAGTCAATCACTGTCTCTAAATCCTTTAAAAATGAAAACGAATTCAAAACTTGACTTCTAAACACATGTGTCCCCGCTTTATCTTCTAAAATTTGATATGGATTATCTACTCTATGCTCTTCGATTAGTTTTAGATCTTGCCTATTGTGAAATTTGTTTTCTATTTCATTATGCGCTGTATAGGTATCAATTAAGTGCCTTTTTGAATAAAACATCGATAGATGACCATGAGCAACAATAAACATGGCATATTGTTTATTTTTTCCGATATCTAGAATATCTATTAGTGTTAACTCTTTTGCTACATAAGCACCTAAAACGCCTTTCTTAGCTAAAAAGTTAAAATCATATGTGTTTGTTAAAAGTGTTTCCGGATTATAAACAATTTTTTTTTCTAACCCTAATGATATTAAAATTCGATAAGCGCCGAGGTCAGAAATAATAATTCCTGTTAGTTTATCTGTCGTAAGTTTTTCAATAAATGACCTAAATTTAGTTAGTTGCTCATCAGTAAAAATCTGATTAGCAACTAAAAATGCTTTTTTCCCTAAAGCATTAGCTATTCTTAACGCCTTGCAAATCTCTGAGCTGGTGAAACTCATAGTCAGCCTAGTTCCAAAATCATCATTTCCAATTAAAAATCCAGAAGAAAATTCTAATAGGTCGTTTAAATTTTCTAAATTATAGATTGTTGTTAATATTTTCATTTTTCCTTCCTTTTACTTGAAAGGGCTTGCCAACAGTTCAACTTTGACCCCGCTCATCTCTTTTGGGTTATATCAATTATTATAAAACTCACTTGCTAGATAAATATTTCAGCAATTTTTCAACTAAGACAAAAACAGTTGTTTCAGGGTTTTTCTTAGCATTCGATACTGTATTAGCGTTTTGTTTTTTAAGTTTTTTAGCATTCCTAATCGCATCTCTAACACTACCGTGTTTTTCTAATATATCATAAATATTGGGATCGTTTTTTTTGTATTTCAACTCGCCAATACTTTTTGTTCGATATATTTCATTCAGCTTTTTATTATATTGACCTCTAGTTAGTTTCGTAGTTAACAGTTGGAAATGGAGAAGAAACCATAATTCAAATGCTTCGTTTGACCAAGCCGCCCCGTAGCCTTCTTTTTCTGCTTTTTCGATCTCACTATTAAAATTACCATCGGGAAAATCATCTTTGTCAAAGACGCACCAAACATTACTATAGACGATGCTAGCCCTACGGATTTCATCTTTCGTAGAAACTACTAAGGACTTAGTGTTTGCACCTGCAGCTATTATTTTTGCCGGGAATCTCTGCTCTCTTTCCCCCTCTATCTTTTTTATTATTGCTTCAAAATATTGTTTTTCAGTCTCTCCCTCGCAGACAATCAGGTAGCTTTCTGGAGCAATTTCTCGTACATTTTGTTTTCTTTTCCTTTTCCCTCTATTCACTGTCGTCTAAACTCCATTTGTCGACAAACGAAGGAAGAGCCCCATATCTTCCCGCTAAATAATCTTTTTTATAACTAGCATCATTTCGAATTTTTTTCCCTTCTTCATCGACAAATTCAACAAGAGAATATAACTCAGAAACTCCTGTCTCGGCTTTGTCACTGAACCAAATTTGATCTCTCCTAAACAAATCTTTTGTCAATATTTCCGTGTTATGCGTTGTGAAAATTAGTTGTCCGTTGCCTTGATTACTTTCGGTGTTATGAAACAAATTGACAATATACTTTGTTAGTAGTGGATGGAGTTTCGCGTCTAATTCATCGACAAACAGCGTCCCGCCGTCGTCCAAAGTATCTACTAACCTCTTATACATGCTAATTGTTTTCATTGTTCCGCTTGATTCTATATCAAGAGGAGCTTCTATTCTTTCTCCTGTATCTCCATTAATTCTAACCGTATTTATCGGATACCTACTCAAAGATCCCTCTTCTTTGCTTTTAAAAACAACATCATCAATTCTAACATCAATTGCTTTTAAAAAATCAAGAAACTTTTTTTTCTTTTGCTTGTCCTCTAAGACGTCAGGCACAAAAGAATGAGCTGAAAAATCCTCATATGAATCGCTTCCATACATCAAAACTTTTGTTTGTTTGAACCACGCATACACATTTTTAACGTCTTCAATCATAAATTTAGACAAAAAAGATAGAACCAGTGTCTCGTTATCAAGAATTTTTAGTACTTCTTTGAAATATGATAGTTCCTTTTCTAAACTTATTCCTGCGCTAGATCTTTTAAATACTTTCTTAAATCTACTCTTAGGCTCTGAGCTTTTTTTACTGAGCCATTCATCAATAAATACCTTCCCATCAAAAGAAAATCCATATTGATACTCAATCCCCTTTGTAAGAATGAACACTTCATATGATGCAGGCTTTGCCGCACCAGAAGCGCAGAACCTAAATCGATTATCTCCATCAGTGGCGCTGCTACTAAAAACGCCTAACCTAAAATAGTCTCTCATATGAACTCTCATTTTATTAAACGCATCTAACACATTAGTCTTCCCACTCCCATTTGCGCCATATATCGCAGCAACCTTCAAATATTTTTCGCCGTTACTAGCTGTAAAGCAGTTATCTTCATGCTCTTTTATTGCTGTCGCTGACATGTCTAGGGAAGTTTCATTTAAATACGTTTTGTGATTTTCAAAATTAAACTGGATTAACATAGTAGTCACCTCTCATAATATAATGTGTTCTTAATTCATTTTACATCACCATAGGCTATAATGCAAACAATTTGAGAAATATTCTCATAAATCGCCATTAGTCGGGTGATATCAGGGCACATTTTGACTAGGTGTATGCTTTTCTCACTATAATAAAGTGTTTTTCTCAAAACATTAGAACTTAGCATCATTTACTTATCTCAAAAACTCACATTAATATTTTCTAGAATCCAGAAACACTTGTACTACTCTCTACACTTACGACTAACACTAATTCCATCACCACACTCATAAAAGGTCGTTAAAAAATCCTCGTTATTTTTCAGAAACAACTTGAATCGTTCGATCTTACCCATCAATTGTCTAGTATTGCGGTTAACCAATTTAGGATTAAGGTGATGAAAAGCTAGATTATCGCAAACAATAATCCCATTTTGCGCTAGATTAGAACTATATTTTTCAAAAAACCGTTGATACTGTGCTTTTGAACCATCAATAAAAATCAAATCATAGACCCCTAATTCTCGGTTGTAGAGCAATGCATCCTCAGCGATCAAATGGATCTGTTTTTTTAAATCAAAACTGCGGAAATTTTTTTTAGCTAGTTCAATCATCTTCTCGTTTTTTTCAAAAGTAGTAACTTTGCAACCAAAAGAGGCCATAGCTAGTGCGCTATAGCCAACGGCTGTTCCTATTTCTAACACATTTTTCACTTGATGCTTTTCAATTAATCGTTGTAAAAATGCAAGGCCATTTTCACAAATGATAGGAATGCTGTTTGTTTGTGCATAATTCTTTAACTCTTTTAACATCAATCCTTTAAATCTTGCTTATCAAAATACTCTTGTAATAAAACATCTAACATATCCCACTCTTGTTCTGTTTCAATATCTTCAAAAAAACCCTCATCCTCAGTTTCACCAGGAACATAAACAGCCCCACTGATTTCCTTTGAGTCAACAAACTCAAAAATAACATAGTTTTTTCCGTTGTGTTCATGAGTGAATAAAATATCACAAGTTGTTTCTACCCCGTTATCATCAATAACGGTCATTTGACTTTCTGTTAACATAAACTTCCTCCTTTAAAATCTAAATAATTCTGCAATATTAAAACAGCTGCTAGCTCATCTTTCTTTTGTTTTCTGACTTTGCGTTTCACTGATCCTTTGATCATCGCATCTAGTGCTGCCTTAGTTGACAACCTTTCATCCCATAAAACAACTTCGACCGAAGACCACCTATTAATTAACTCTTTAAACTCTTCGCTAATTTTTCCGCGGATGCCAATATCGTTGTTCATATGCTTGGGATAACCTAAAACAATAAGGCCAATTTCATACTCACTAGCTAGTTTAGCAATATATTGAGCAGCTAGGTCGTATTGGTCTTCTTTAAAGCGGTGAGTTAATAACGAATAAGCGATAACTCCTGATTCGCTCAATGAAACACCTAGTGTTTTGCTTCCAAGATCTAGTCCGAAATATTTTTTCATAATTGTTTTCTCACCTGCTCAAGTGCATACTCTAGTTCATTTATGTTTTGGGTTCCACCTTGTGCAAAGTTGGGTCTCCCTCCACCAGAACCATTAGTTAATTGTGCAGCCAGTTTTACTAAAGTGCTTGCATTACCAAGTTCACTTTTGCAAATAAAGGTAACTTTGTCTTTTTGAATGTTTGCAATAAAAAGAACTTGTGCTTTTATTTTATCATAAAGCGCATCAGTTAATCGTTTTAATGTTTTTCCGTCAACATCATGTGTGACAATTATTTGTTTTTCTAAGTTAACATCAAAATCAAAGTCATCAAGATTACTAAGTACGCCTTTTTGTTGCTGCTTAATACTCTCTTTTTCTTTTGTTTTAATTAGTTCTTTTAGCTCAATTAAATGATTTCTTAGATTAATAATATCTTGATAGCTTCCCATTAGTTGCGGGAACTTTGGTATTATCTCAATATTTTTGATCCTTTCCATCTTTTGAACTAGCGTGTCAAGCTCTTGATAAAGCGGCTTTAGTGAGTCTTTTACTTGCTGTTTAACATCAAACCCTGTAACGGCTTCAATCCTGTATATTCCTGAACCAATCGATTCATATGAGGTAATTGCAAAATCTTTTATTTCTTTAGTATTCCTAACATGCATTCCGCCGCATAATTCAACACTCCAACCAAGATTAACAACTCTAACTATCTTTGAGTATTTCTCGCCAAAAAGCGCCATCGCACCCATTGCTTTAGCTTCTTTTAACTTCATCTGTGAAATATTAACCGCTAGCGGGTGTTCATTAATATAGTGCTTAACTAGTTTTTCAATTTCTACAATATCAGCAGCTGATTGTGTTTCATAGTGATTAAAATCAAAGCGCAAACTCTTTTCTGCAACTTGTGAGCCTTGTTGGTTAGCATGTGTGCCAACAATTTGTTTGAGTGCTTGATGCAAAAGGTGTGTTGCTGTATGGTTTTTAATGATTTTTGATCTTTTAGTGTGATCAACAATTGCTAATACTTGATCACCTTCACTAAAGTCATCAGAAACCACATGGAGAAACTGATTATTTGGTAATTTAATAACATCTGTAACACTGCATCCATTTATTGTCCCGCCATCAGCTACTTGACCACCACTTGTCGCATAAAACGGTGTTTTATCTAAGATAATCCCGCGTTTAAACACTTTAGTCACTTTAGCTTGCGCTTGCAGTGTTTCATCTCCGATAAAAACTGATTCATCTTTAAACTGCAAATATTCATCTTCTTGATCTTTCATTCCTGTTTGGATTGTTCTAGCACTTCTTGATCTTTGTTTTTGTTTTTCTAGCTCTTCATAAAATGCTGCTTTATCAACAAGCACATTATATTCACCAGCATATTCTAATGTAAGTTCAATTGGAAAACCATAAGTATCATATAGTTTAAATGCTGTTTGTCCTGAAAGAAAATTATTGGTTTTTTCAATTGCTTGTAAAAAATGTTTTTCACCTTCACTAATTGTTTCTAGGAACTTTTCTTCTTCCTTTTTTACAATTTTAACAACAATTTCTTTTGTGCTCTGTAAGTTATCATAAAAACTCCCCATAATTTCAATAACATCATCAACTAATAAATATAAAAACGGTTTTGTCAGTTTTAATGCTCTCCCGTATTTAACCGCACGACGTAAAAGTCGCCTTAAGACATACCCTCTACCCTCATTAGATAGCATCGCTCCATCGCTAATCGCGATTACTAAAGCCTTGATGTGGTCAGCTATTACTTTAAAAGCCATCTGTCCTTGATATTTAATTTTGGTTATAGCTTCAATATGTTTAATAATTGGTAGAAATAGATCTGTTTCAAAATTAGTTTCAGTCTCTTGAATAATACAAGCGAAACGTTCTAACCCAGCCCCGGTATCAATATTTTTACTAGGAAGTTCAGGGTAGTCTTTTCGCCTTAATCCTGACTTAGAATTAAATTGTGAAAAGACAATGTTCCATATTTCAATATAACGATCATTTTCAAGGTCTTTTTCAACAAGTTCAATCCCTCTTTGATCATATTTAGAACCCCTGTCATAATAAATTTCAGTATCAGGTCCACATGGACCTGGACCTATTTCCCAAAAATTATCATCTCGAGGAATTAGATGTGATTCTTTTATTCCTAGATCAAGCCAAATTTGCTTAGCTTCTAAATCCTCAGGGTAATATGTAATATAGAGCTTATCAACTGAAAACCCAAACCACTTACTATCTGTTAGCAATTCTAACCCCCAAGTAAGTGCCTCTTTTTTAAAATAATTACCAATGGAAAAATTACCCATCATCTCAAAAAACGTATGATGTCTAGCTGTTGTCCCAACAATGTCAATATCATTAGTTCTAATGCACTTTTGAATATTGGCTATTCTTGGATTTAACGGCATTTCACTACCTTCAAAATATTTCTTTAGTGGGGCTACACCCGCATTAATCCATAATAAAGTAGGATCATTTTGCGGGATTAGTGATGCTGATTGTTCGATTTTGTGTTGTTTTTCCTTAAAAAAGTTTAACCAAATTTCTCTGATTTCTACTGCGCTCAAATACTTCATTCTACCCTCCAAAGTTTAAAAATAAATACGTCCTTAGAAAAATCTAAGGACGTATAGTATACGCGGTACCACCTTAGTTCTAGACAATGCCTAGCCCTCTTTAGTCGTTATGGCCGACATACCTTTCGCTCCTAGACAGCTTTCACAAACCTTAATCTTCGTTTTCACCAAACACGAAGTCTCTAGCAATTAAGTGCTCATTACTTTTTCTATTCATCGCGATTTTAGTTTAACATAAGTTTAACTAGATGTAAAGTTCTTACTTATTACTTGATAACATTTCATAATGTGGTAGATCTTCTTCAATATATGGCCCTTTGACAACGACAAAACCTAACTTTTCATAATAACCCTTTAAATAGGCTTGCCCTGATATTCTAATTGGCTCACCTGCATCCTTCATCGCCCTTTTTATGATTTGTGTGCCCAGCCCAGCTTTTCTATATTTCTGGAGGGTAACAATTCGACTGAGTGCATATTCTCTAAATTTTGCCCCTTGCGGAACAAGCCTAAGATAACAAACTAACTCCTCTTTATCAAACATCAGATAATGGATACTCGCCTGATCATAGTAATCAGTATCAAGATACAGTATTTTTTGTTCCATAATAAAAACCTTATTTCTTAAATCAAGAATTTGATAAAGTTCTTGGTTTGTCAGTTCTTCAAATGTTTTTCTTATAATATTTAGTGACATATTTAAATACTAGGGGGGCACCAAGTGCAGCCCACGCTCCAATCATTAGATATCTTGTGAAATCAAAAAACAAATCAAGTATTGTTGGATCTGTTGCTTCATTTAGGCTGTATGGAAAAACGACTTTTAACCCTTCTTTAATAGCTAAAAAAACTATTAACCCGAAAACAACTTTTAGTACTTGAACCCACAAGACCGCAGATACATCATATTTAACTTTTTCCTTTTCAAAATAATAACCAACCGCAAAACCAACAAAACCACCAACAGAAATAAATAACACCGCATTTTGCACAAAAAACAACGTCAACATCGCAATTGGTGCAAGCATCAGTGTATAAACGTGCTCGTGATCCCCCATTTTATCAATTAGTTTAAAAAGAAAATGGACTAAAACAAAGCTTAAAAGGACTCCAACAACAACATCACTTAAATAATGCTGTCCTAAATAGACTCTACTAAAGGGAACTAAAACCATAATTGCAATCCCTAGATATAAAATCCATTTCTTATTTTTCCGTTTTGAAACATCATATAACGTATAACCTAAAACCCCAGCTGCTTGCGAGTGCCCGCTAGGAAAAGCATAACCAGGCGTCAGCCATCTTGTTTCATATGTAACACCCGGATAATAATACGGTCTTAGGCGTTGAAAGATTTGCTTTAAACTAGAATTAACTAGTGCGCTAATCATAAAAGCAAAAACAAACCGGTGCGCATATCTTTTATTAATTGTCCAATAAATAATAACTGCAGCTCCAATAAACACATATTTATCACCAAAATGAGTGATAAAATAAAACAGCCAATCCAAGACTGGATTCCGTAAACTTTGAATAATTTTGACGACATCTAGATCCATCTAATTTAAAGCTCCTCTCGTAATTTTTTTTCTTCTTCTTTAGAGATGCTAACCAAATGATATCCTTTAGGCCTAACCCAATTGTTCCTTTCATCTAGGTAGTTTAACTCTCTTAATTTTCTAATCAAAAACTTCCCTATTTTATATCCATATTCAGCCTTTTCAATAACGCTGTCTGGTTTAAAAACAAGAAAATCATGAAGTTTTCTTTTAAACAAATACTGTGTTTCCATATTAATCAACAAAATATCTTGCTTCCGGTATTTCTTATCTCTAAACCAACCATCAAGAGGAACAGAAATAATGATATCACACCCCTGATCAATTAACGGTTGAATTGGACAGTTATCCAATGCTCCCCCATCAATATAGTGTTCATCTTCAATATTTGTCGCTCCAAAAACAAAAGGAATTGAGGAACTTGCTAAAACTACTTTGTATGGATCTTTGACAGCATTTAGCAAAATAACCTCTTTTTTCATCCGATGAAGCATTACTTGATTAATTAATGAATCTTTTCTGATTTTTGAGACTGTTGCATAACCTTGGATAGCACTTTTTTTTATCGCGTCTAATGGGATTTTTTCACGGAGACGATCACAAAAATGTCCAATATCAAAAAGACCATGTCTCTCCATTATTTCACGGTTTGTTAACTTACCATAAACATCTCTATTTTTAACACTTAACCAAAGATCTATCATCTCTACATAACTAAGGTCACCTAAAACCATTAATGTATTTATCGCTCCAATTGATGATCCGGAAACATGTTTTATATCTAGTGAAATTTTTTCTTCTTTGAGTGCTTTTAGAATTCCGATTTGATAACTTCCTCTTGAGCCTCCGCCGCCAAGCGCTAGTCCAATTTTTGGTTTCATAGATTCACCTATTTATGATAATCGATTTCTTTTCTTATCATCTTTTTTAAAAGATGCTGTAAGTTAGACTCCCTTGTATTGTATTTATTTAAGGGGGAAGTTTAGTGATTTATTTTTTATGTGCTAATCGTATCTACTCTCTTTATTCTTAGTTGTTTTTCTTCGGCTTTAGAAATACTAACTACGTGGTATCCTTTTGGCTTAACCCAATTATTACTTTCATCTAAGTAGTTTAACTCTCTTAGTTTTCCAATCAGAAACTTCCCTATTTTGTATCCGTAATCAGCCTTTTTGACAACACCATCTGGCTTAAAACTAATAATATCAACAATTGCTTTATTAAAGATTAGCTGTGGTTCCATATTAATTAACAAAATATTGTTTTTTTGATATCTTCTATCATTAAACCACCCATGGATAGGAACTGCAATAATAATATCACACCCCTTGTCAATCAAAGTTTGAACTGGGCATATATCTAGTATCCCTCCATCAACATAGTGTTCATCTTCAATATTTGTTGAACGAAACAATAAAGGGAGCGAAACACTTGCCAAAGCTATTTTATGCGGGTCTTTAACATCATTGAAACAAACAACCTCTTTTTCCATTCGCTTAGTAATTACTTGATTAATTAATGACTTGTTCTTCACTTTACCAAGTATCGTGTAGCCTTTAATTTTGCTTTTTCTTATCTCGCTTAATGGAATCACATTAGATAGACGCTCATAAAGATGTTTGATATCATATAATCCCGAACGCTGTTTTTTCGACCTTTTATACAAATCGCCGTTTTTAATACTTAACCAATTATCCATCATCTGTGCACAACTAAGATTACCTAAAATCATCAATGTATTTATCGCTCCAACTGATGATCCAGAAACATGTTTTACATCTATTAAAATTTTCTCTTCTTCTAGTGCTTTTATAATTCCAATTTGATAACTCCCTCT
>CAZDCS010000034.1:0-9943 GCA_964504015.1 uncultured Mariniplasma sp.
CTGTGGAGCTTCAAAGGTTAAAGCATTCAAAGATATAACGCTACCACTTTTAAGAAATGGTATTATATCTGCGGGACTTATGGCATTTATTATTGCACTTCGCGAGATACCAATTTCACTATTGTTATTTTCTAAAGGTAATGAAACAGTGGGGATACTTATGTTTGTTGCCAGATCTGATTTTATTGGAGCAGAATATGTTTCAGCCATTTCAGTCATAGTGATTTTAATTACAATAGGTCTGAGAACGATCTTAATCAAGGTGATTGGAAAAAAAAACAGTAAAAAAAATGAAGCAATGGAGGGGTATTATGTCAGTTCAAATTGAGATTAAAAACTGCACAAAGAACTATAGAGATATAAGAGCGGTTAAAGATGTTTCACTTTTAGTATACGAAGGTGAATTTTTGGCGATAATTGGACCCTCAGGTTGCGGGAAAAGCACGCTACTGAGGTGTATTTCAGGTCTTGAAAAACCAGACAAGGGGAAGATTAGCATCGATAACAAAATTGTTTTTGATGAAATAAAAAAAATCAATTTCCCCACCGAAAAAAGGGGAGCATCTCTTGTTTTTCAAAACTACGCCCTATGGCCGCACTATAATGTTTTTAATAATGTGGCATACCCTTTGAAAATAAAAAAAATAGATAGGCAAGAAATAAAGGAGAATGTTGAAAAGTTTCTATCAATAGTTCGTATCAAAGATAAGATAGCGAGGTATCCTCATGAATTAAGTGGAGGAGAACAACAAAGAGTCGCTCTTGCGAGAGCGTTGATAATGGAGCCTAAAGTATTATTGTTAGATGAGCCACTTTCAAATCTAGATGCGAAACTACGTGAGCAAATGCAAACAGAACTTGTTCAAATCAAAAAAGAACTAAATTTGACGATTGTGCATGTCACGCACGATCAAAGTGAAGCTATGGAATTAGCTGATCGTATTATTGTTATGAATAAGGGTGTTATCGAACAAATAGGGACACCAAAAGATATTTATAATAACCCTAACTCTATTTTTGTTGCTAGTTTTATCGGCAAGACAAATATTATTAAGAAGTATGATAATGATGAAAAAGAAAATAGTCTTTATGGAAAATTATGCGACAGCTTTAAGTTCAAAGATGTAGAAAATTCTGTGCTCTCGGTTAGACCAGAGGACATAACCCTAGTTACAAAGCCTAGTTTATTTAAAGGAGAGATAACTAGGGTTATTTATAGAGGAAACATAACAAGACACATTATCAAATATGATAAAACAGAGTTAATAAGTGAGTCACGTTCTGAAAAAAAATACAGCACCGGAGATAGTGTTTATTTCAAGATAAAAAAAGCCTTAGTTTTAAAAAAGTAACTAATACTATAAAAGCATCGATAAAGCAGCAACTGAAAACGTTTACAAGGCCAGCGTAACGCTTTCAATTGCTGCTTTTTGTATTATAGTATATAATTGGATTACAGTTGACGATAACGATAAAACTAAATAAATAGGAGGAATTTTTATGTTTGCATGGAAAGGGTTTACGGAAGGTAATTGGAACACATCGATTGATGTTCGTGATTTCATTTCAAAAAACTATAAAGAGTATCACGGTGATTCTTCGTTCCTACAAGGGCCTACAGGCAATAGTACAAAGCTTAATGAAAAGGTATTAGGTTTTCTAAAAGAAGAAAAAGAAAAAGGTGGCGTTATTGAGCTAGATACTCATGTTGTCGCATCTATCACATCACATGGACCAGGCTACATTGAGCAAAACATAGAAAAAATTGTTGGTTTGCAAACAGACAAGCCTTTTAAGCGTGCTTTTCATCCTTATGGGGGCATAAATGTCGCTGTTAAAGCAGCAAGTTCTTACGGTTATGAAGTTGATGAAGATTTAAAACACATTTTTACCGAGTACAGAAAAACACATAACCAAGGTGTTTTTGATGTATACAATGAAGATGTGAAAAAAGCTCGTCGATCTGGAATAGTTACAGGCCTACCAGATGGTTATGGACGCGGAAGGATTATCGGAGATTACCGCAGAGTTGCTCTTTATGGTGTTAACTTTTTAATTGAACAAAAGAAAATAGAAAAAACAAATTATAGTTTTCCTTTAAACGAATATAATATTCGCTTAAGAGAAGAGCTCGAAGAACAAATTCGTGCTTTAGGAATGCTTATTGAACTAGGTACATCTTATGGGTTTGATTTAAGTCGACCAGCTGAAACTGCAATAGAGGCTGTACAATGGTTATACTTTGCCTATTTAGCTGCTGTAAAAGAACAAAATGGAGCAGCTATGAGTTTGGGTAGAACAGCTACGTTCCTAGATGTTTATATCGCAAGAGATTTAGAAAAAGGGTTAATCGATGAAGTTGAAGCACAAGAAATAATTGATCACTTTATTATGAAATTAAGAATGGTGAGATTCGCTAGAACACCAGAGTATAATGAACTATTTACTGGGGACCCAACCTGGGTTACAGAAAGTCTTGCTGGAATGAACAAAGATGGACGTTCATGGGTAACTAAAACTTCATATCGCTACCTACAAACACTTTATAATTTAGGGACTTCAGCAGAGCCTAACCTGACGGTTTTATGGGATGAGGCATTACCAGAAAATTTCAAACTGTTCTGTTCGAAAATAAGTATTGACACTAGTAGCATTCAGTATGAAAACGATAGGCTTATGAGAGAGTCGCACACTGATGATTACGGTATTGCTTGTTGTGTGTCACCAATGGCATTAGGAAAAGAAATGCAGTTTTTTGGAGCACGTGCTAATTTAGGAAAAGCTTTGCTGTATGCACTTAATGGTGGTCGTGATGAAATAAGCGGTCAACAAATAGCGCCAGTAAGTGAAGTATATATGACAGATGTTCTAGATTTTGATGTTGTAATGGAAAAACTTGATAAAACTTTTGATTGGTTGACTAAAACATATGTTAGTGCGTTAAACGCAATTCACTATATGCATGATAAATACGCTTATGAAAGATTGCAAATGGCTCTTCATGATGCAGAGGTAGTAAGACATTTCGCAACTGGAATCGCTGGCTTATCTGTTGTTGCAGATTCATTATCAGCAATAAAGTATGCTAAAGTGAAACCTGTTTATAATGAAGATGGATTAATTAGTGATTTTGAAACAACTGGAGAGTTCCCATGTTATGGTAATAACGATGATCGTGTTGATTTATTAGCGGTTCAACTTGTTGAAATGTTTATGGAAAAAATAGCTGCACAATACACATATAGAGAGTCAGTTCCAACAATGAGTGTTTTAACAATCACATCAAATGTTGTTTATGGTAAAAAGACAGGAAATACTCCTGATGGAAGAAAAATAGGTGAGCCATTTGCACCAGGTGCAAATCCGATGCATGGAAGAGATAAATCAGGAGCATTAAAATCATTACTGAGTGTTTCTAAAATACCTTGTGAAAGTTGTAGAGATGGAATATCTAATACATTTACAATTGTCCCTCAAGCTTTAGGTAAAGATTCTGAAGTTGAAACTATGGATGGAATGAATTATGAAGGCGACATTAAAGCAGAAAACATGGTCTCTCTTCTTGATGGTTATTTCATTAGTGGAGGGTATCACTTAAATGTTAACGTGTTTAATCGTGAGAAATTGGTTGATGCTTATAATCATCCAGATAAATATCCTAATTTAACAATCAGAGTTTCAGGGTATGCTGTAAACTTTTCTAATTTAACCGATGAACAAAAGAAAGAGGTTATTAAGCGAACATTCCATGAAAGCGTCTAAAGAAGTTTATGGCAATGTCCATTCAATAGAAACATTTGGTGCTTTTGATGGGCCAGGAGTTAGATACGTGTTGTTTTTACAGGGATGCCCCTTTAGATGCAAATACTGTCACAACCCTGATACATGGACAACAAAAACAAACAAAAAGATGAGTGTTTCACAAATTCTAGATGATTACAAAAAATACAAGGGTTTCTATAAAAATGGGGGTTTAACTGTTAGCGGAGGGGAGCCGATGCTACAGCTAAACTTTCTTGAAGAGTTGTTCGCACAAGCGAAAAAACAAAATATTCATACATGCTTAGACACTTCAGCTGCTGGGTTTAGCCCAGCAAGGAAAGACAGTTATAGCAACTTGTTGTCACAAACAGATCTTGTTATGTTAGATATTAAGCACATTGACAATGAAAAACATATTGAACTAACAGCAAATAGTAATGTAGATGTTTTAGCATTTGCAAGGCACCTCGATAAGCTTAGAATAAAAACAATTATTAGACATGTTTTAGTTCCAACAATTAACGATGACAAAAGATGCTTGCTTGAGTTAAGAGGTTTTTTGGATACATTATCAAATGTCATAGCGATTAATGTTCTACCATATCATAAAGCAGGCATTATGAAATGGGATCAATTAGGAATCAAATATCCGCTACCAGATATTGAAGAACCAAATGCTAAATCAGTTGAAAAAGCGGAAGAAATACTGATGAAAAATTATCGCTTTTACAAATAAATATTATGTTATAATAAGGGTATCTTAGAAGATACTCTTTTTATTATGAAGCGAGGGAGAATAAATGAAGAAAAAGTTCTTATGTCAAGAGTTAAACCTAAAAGGCGATGAATGTATTGCATATGGATTAGATAAGTTCAAAGTTAGCTTAAATACGTTAAAAAGATTGGAAAATAAGCCAGACGGAAAACTTGTTTTGGTAACGGCTATTAACCCAACACCGGCAGGTGAGGGGAAGACAACAATTTCGATTGGTCTTGCCCAAGGCTTAAAGCATATTGGGGAAAACCCTGTTTTAGCGCTTAGGGAACCAAGTTTAGGGCCGGTATTTGGACTTAAAGGTGGAGCTACCGGGGGAGGGAAATCAATAGTTATACCTGCTGAAGATATTGATCTTCATTTTACAGGAGATTTACACGCAATCACATCAGCAAACAACCTGTTAAGCGCTTTAATTGATAACCATATATACCATGGTAATGAGTTAGAAATTAAAAGTGTTACATGGAAAAGATGCATGGATATGAATGATAGAAGTTTAAGAACAATTGAAACACGCCCACGAAAAGACGGGTTTATTATTACTGCGGCTAGTGAAATAATGGCCATAATTGCTTTAGCGAAAGATATAAAAGATTTAAAAAATAGAATTAACAGAATTCTAATTGGTTATAATAAGGACAAGAAACCTATTTATGTTTCTGATCTAGGTGGTGCAGATGCTATGACACTACTACTGAAAAACGCAATGAACCCTAACTTAGTTCAAACAATTGATGGGGTTCCGGCGTTTATACATGCAGGACCATTTGCGAATATAGCCCATGGATGCAACTCGATTGTTGCTACTAAAATGGCGTTAAAACTGGGGGATTATGCAATTACTGAAGCAGGATTTGGTGCTGATTTAGGAATGGAAAAATTCCTTAATTTAAAAATGCCTTATCTAGATAAACAAGTAGATACAATTGTTATTGTGGCTACTCTGCGAGCTCTAAAATCCCATGGTGGGGAAACAAATTATAATGAAGATAATCTAGAAGCTTTGTCTGCAGGTATTCCACACCTCAATAAACATTTAAATAATATAAAAAACTTTGGTCTAAATTATGTAATAGCATTAAATCATTTCTACACGGATTCAAAAGAAGAAGTTGATTATTTGATGAACTGGGCCAAAACAAACAGCCACCCAATTGCATTGTGCAAAGGGTTTGAAAAAGGAGGCCCTGGAATGGTTGACCTAGCTGAAATAGTTAAGGATCTAACCAAACAGAAAACCACTTTTAAAAAGTTATATGACCCTAAAGACTTACCACAAGTGAAAATTGAAAAAATAGCTATGAACATATATGGGGCTAAAAAAGTAGAATTTAGTGAAAAAGCAACTAAACAATTAGAGTTATACAATAAACTAAAATGGAATTTGCCAGTTTGCATTGCTAAAACACCACTTTCATTATCGGGCGATTCGAAATCCTATGGATTACCAACAGGATTCACGCTAACAATTAAAGAGATTAGACCATCATTAGGGGCTGGTTTTTTAGTAGCATTAACAAAAGGGATTATGGTTATGCCCGGACTAAATAAAACACCGAGAGCATTAGATATGCTTATTGACGATGATGGTAATTTAATTCAATAAAAAGGAGAATGAAATGATTTTACTTGACGGCAAAAAGGTTGCAAATGAAAGAAATCTAGAACTGAAACAAAAGATTGAAAAAGATATTACAAAATATAACAGGGCACCAAGTCTAGCGATTATTTTAATTGGAGAAAACCCAGCTAGCCAATCATATGTAAAAGGCAAAGGGAAAGCTTGCAAACTGGTCGGAATAACACATAAGCTGTTTCATCTAGATGAAACAGTAACTGGTGATGAGTTAGGCACTTTAATCCAAGAGCTAAATAATGATACCAGCATTGATGGTATTTTGTTACAACTTCCAATACCTAACCATCTAGATGATGCAAAATTTATTGATCTAATTTCAAAAGATAAGGATGCTGATGGGTTTCATGTTGTAAATCAAGGTTACCTTTACCAAAAGAAACCAACGGTTTATCCCGCTACACCAAAAGGTATTATGACTTTGTTAAGGTCTTATGATATCGAAATTAAAGGTATGGAAGCTGTTATTATCGGTAGGTCTAACATTGTAGGCTTCCCAATCGCGCGGCTTTTGATGGATTCAGGAGCAACAATAACGGTTTGTCATAGACAAACAAAAGACCTATCAGCGCATACAAAAAGAGCAGATATTATTATAGCTTCTGCTGGAAGGCCTGAACTTGTAACTAAAGAGATGGTTAAACCTGGGGCAATAGTAGTTGATGTAGGAGTAAACAGAGTTAATGGGAAACTTGTTGGCGATGTTGATTTCCAAAGTGTATCACAGGTAGCCGCTTATTTGTCTCCTGTTCCTAGGGGAGTCGGACCAATGACGATTAACGCTCTATTAGAAAACACATACGATCTATATTTAAAAAACATGTGTAGATAAAAAGACAATAATTTTTCAAATATAGGCAAGTGTTGTATAATTAGACAAAGAAAGTAGGAAAAGGAGTACACATATGAATATATGGCATGATATAAGCGAAAAAAGAGTTAAGCCCGAAAAATTTACTGCATGTATTGAAATATCAAAAGGAAGTAAAAAGAAATATGAGTTAGATAAAGAAACAGGGATGATTATTTTAGACCGAATATTATTCACTTCAACACATTATCCTTCTAACTATGGGTTTATTCCTAGGACCTATGCGGGTGACAATGACCCCTTGGATGTATTAGTGTTGTGCCAAGAAGATATTGAACCGCTATCACTAGTTGAGTGTTATCCGATAGGCGTGATGAAAATGATCGATTCAGATGAAATTGATGAGAAAATAATTGCAATTCCAATTGGTGACCCATCCTTAGTTCAGTATAAGGATATTAGCGAATTGCCTAAGCATTTAGTTTCAGAAATGGCCCATTTCTTCGAAGTTTATAAATCTTTAGAAGGTAAAAAAACTTATATTCTTGATATTGATGGAGCCCAAGAAGCAAGAAATATTATTAAACAGTGCATGGAGACATATAAAGATAAATTTGGTAATAAAGGAAAATAAATTATGGGAAGAGCATTTGAAGTAAGAAAAACATCGATGGGAAAAACTGCAGCTGCTAAAAGCAAACTATATGCGAAATATGGTAAAGAGATATATATGGCAGCTAAAAATGGGACTCCTGATGTTGAATTGAATCAAACACTAAAGAGAATTGTTGAAAAAGCTAAGAAAAGCCAAGTTCCTGCTGAAGTTATTAAAAGAGCAATTGATAAAGCGAAAGGTGGAAGCGATGAACACTACTCTGAATCTAGATATGAAGGGTTTGGAATAGGTGGGTCATTGGTCATTGTTGAATGCCTAACTGAAAACGCGAATAGAACAGTTGCTGAGGTTAGAAATTGCTTCACTAAAACAGAGGGAAAACTAGGGATGTCGGGTTCAGTTATACATCAATTTAACCACCATTGTTTTTTTACTTTGCCAAATATGACAGAAGATGAATTACTAGAGATTTTAATTGAAAAAGACATCGATGTGGTTGAGATAATACAAGAGGAAAGCAATATCGTTATTTATGGGGAAGCAATTAGGTACAATCAAATTAGAACAGCGATTTTAGAAGCGAAACCGCAAATGGAGTTTTTAACCGATGAAATAATATGGACCCCAATGTCAATGATAGAGATTAATGATAAAGAAGATAAAATTGAATTTAAAAAATTGCTAGACATGCTTGCTGAAGTAGAAGATGTTCAAGAAGTTTATCATAACGTTACCCCATAAAAGAGCGCAAAAAAACAGGCCTCGCGAGTTGTTTAATAAAATAGGAGGTAACAGTTACATGTTAAATGTAATAGTTATTGATAAGCATATGTAATTTGGATTTATTATGAAAAACAAGGAAAAAATGCTGTTTCATGATGAGAAAAACGGATTTTCTTTAGTTTCTTATTTATCTAATGTGCTATAATATTAAAGAGTAAAAATACCTAGGAGGAACTGATGAACTTAAAAAACAGTGATTCTATGATCTATGAGATCATTTGTAAGGAGAATAAAAGGCAAGACCAACACATTGAATTGATTGCTTCAGAAAACTTTGTATCAAAAGCAGTTTTGGAGGCCCAAGGGTCAATATTAACTAATAAATATGCTGAAGGATACCCTAGCAAAAGATATTACGGCGGATGTGAGTATGTCGATGAAATCGAAACACTCGCAATCGAAAGAGTAAAAGAAATGTTTAGTGCAAAGTATGCTAATGTACAAGCACATTCAGGGTCGCAAGCAAACATGGCGGTTTACCGAGCTTTGCTTAAAGCTGGAGACACTATTTTAGGTATGTCACTAAGCGAAGGTGGGCATTTGACGCACGGTTTTTATTTGAACTTTTCAGGTAAAGATTATGACAACCATTTTTATGGAGTGGACGAAAAAACAGAAAAAATTGATTATGAAAAAGTTCTTGAAATTGCTAAAGAAGTGAAACCAAAATTAATAATTGCTGGAGCCAGCGCATACTCTAGAATAATCGATTTTAAAAAGTTTAGAGAAATTGCTGATGAAGTTGGTGCTTACCTCTTTGTCGATATGGCACATATTGCTGGATTGGTTGCTGCAGGCGAGCACCCATCACCAATGGAATACGCTCATGCAGTTACTTCAACAACACATAAAACGCTTCGTGGACCTAGAGGTGGAATCATCTTGACAAATGATCCTAAAATTGCGAAGAAGATAAATAAAGCAGTTTTTCCAGGAATACAAGGGGGGCCACTAATGCACGTTATCGCTGCAAAAGCAGTGGCTTTTAAAGAGGCATTAGCTCCTGAATTTAAGGAATACCAAAAGCAAGTTGTTAAAAATGCTAAAGTGCTTGCAGATGAGTTAATAAAAAGAGGATTTAGAGTTATAAGTGGTGGGACAGATAATCACTTAATGCTTGTCGATGTTAAAGGTAGGTATCAAATAACAGGGGTGGTAGCTGAAACCCTATTACATAGTGTTAATATTACATGTAATAAAAATGGCGTCCCCTTTGATACTGAAAAACCAGCATATGCAAGTGGGATTCGTATTGGAACTCCTGCAATGACAACAAAGGGATATAAAGAAGAAGAAATGAGATTAATAGCCCAATTCATCGATGAAACATTTGAGCATAAAGAAAACGAGGCAAAATTGGCTGAAATTAAAAAAAGAGTTATTGAGTTAACAAGAAAGTTCCCATTTAACATAGAGGAGCTAGCTATAGAAAAAACAAGTAAAAAATGAAAATAATTAAAAGCCCAGTATTGCCCCATAATTAAAAGAGGTCCAAAGAACCCTAAATTTCTATGGAGATAGAAATTTAACTACTTAGAATTATCATAAAAAACATTG
>CAZDCS010000035.1:0-9820 GCA_964504015.1 uncultured Mariniplasma sp.
CAACGGCAAAAAAATTGTTACTATCGAAGGGTTTAGAAAAACGAAACAGTATAAAGTTTTAGCAGAAGCGATGCTTTATGAAGGCGGTTCGCAATGTGGTATTTGTTCACCTGGGATGATGATTGCCGCTCAAAGCCTACTTACTGAAAATAACAAACCAACTGAAAACCAAGTGAGATTAGCTTTGACTGGTAATCTTTGCCGGTGCACAGGTTATAATATGATTATAAAAGCTATTTTAAGAGCTGCGAAAAAAGGTGAAGGCATATGGTAAAACACACTATCCCTAAAACGCTAAAAGAAGCTTTAAGCTATTTATATGAAGAGAAGTATCAAATAATTGCCGGAGGAACTGATTTAATGGTTCAAAGGCGAGGCGCAGCAGAAACACCGCCTTTATTCAATCAAAACATGTTGTATGTTTTCAATTTAGATGAACTAAAGTATGTTAAAAAAGAAGGTAATCAAATTCTTATTGGTTCAATGACCTCTTTGAGTGATATTTTAAAACATAAAGACACGCCACAACTACTTAAAGATGTGATTGCAGTAATGGCATCACCCGCTATTAGAAATACAGCTACACTAGGGGGGAATATTGCCAACGCTTCTCCGGCTGGTGATAGTTTAGTAGCCTTGTATTTATTGGATGCGATTGTCGTTACCTCTAGTATTTATCAAACAAGGTATATGCCGATTGAAAAACTCATTATTGGACCGAAAAAAACCAAAATAAAAACAACTGAAATAATTACTGAAATAGTTATTCCGGTTAATGAATTCACACACGTTAAATGGATGAAGGTTGGAGGTAGACAAGCTGATGCAATCTCTAAAGTTTCATTTGCGGGAGCTATAACAATCAAAGATAATAACATTACTGATTTTAGAATTGCACTAGGGGCAATTTCAGCAACTGTTCTTCGCAACAGAGATATTGAAAAGAAGTTTAAACACTTAAGTGTTGAACAATTGAAAAACGTTAAAAACAGTGTGATAACGTGTTACAAAGACATTATCAACCCAATTGATGATCATAGATCAACTAAGAAGTATCGCCAGCAAGTGGCGCTAAACTTAATTGATGAGTTTATAGAAAAACAATAAATTAGGTGGTGACTTATGAATCACAAAAAAATAATGAAAGTTGCACGAGGAGAAATAGCAGCGGAACTAGTTTTAAAAAACGCTCAAATAATCAATGTTTATAGTGGTCAAATAGAACAAGGGGATATTGCCATTGAAGGAAACATGATTGTTGGTATTGGCAGTTATCAAGGAGTAATTGAGCATGATATTAAGAAAAGATATATTGCTCCTGGTTTTATCGATGGCCATGTGCATATTGAATCTTCAATGGTTACGCCACTGGGATTTGCCAAAGTAGTTGCCCCAAAGGGGACAACTACGGTTATTGCTGATCCTCATGAAATAGCTAATGTAAGCGGGGTAAAAGGGATTCAATTTATGCTTGATAGTAGTGAAGATATCCCTTTAAATGTTTATATGATGTTACCTTCATGTGTTCCAGCAACTAAGGATGAAAATAGTGGTGCTATAATTACTGCTAAAGATATTAAATCACTAAGCTCTCACAAAAGGGTTTTAGGTCTAGGGGAAGTGATGGATTATCCTTCGGTTATTCATGGCGATAAAATGATACACGAAAAAATTGAAATGATGAATGAAAGAGTTATTGATGGACATGCACCAGATATCATTGGCCAAGATCTTAATGCTTATATTGCTGCTGGCGTGATGACTGATCACGAATGCACTAAAGTTGAATCGATGCTACAACGAATTAGTAAGGGTATGTATGTGCATCTTCGTGAAGGATCAGTAACTAGAAACACAGAAACGCTGCTAAAAGGAATTACTAAAACTAATCTTAATCGTGTTTTATTTTGTACTGATGATAAACATCCTCACGATATTAAAACAGAAGGACATATTAACTACAATGTTAATTTAGCGATTAAAGCAGGAATTGATCCGATTGATGCGATTAAAATGGCTACGTTGAATGCGGCAAACTGTTATGGTCTTTCACATCTTGGAGCAATAGCTCCAGGGAAACAAGCTGATTTGTTTGTTTTTTCTGATTTGAAACAAATTGAACCAGAAGTTGTCTATCACAATGGTGTTATTATCGCAAAAGATGGAAAACCGTTATTTGATGGTGAAATTAATGTTCCTCAAGAACTATTGAACACTGTTCATATTAATGAGACAGAGTTATCATTTGACCTTAAACTTAAAAACTCTTTAGTTAAGGTTATTGGGATAATCCCAAGAAATATTACAACAAACCAATTGCTAAGAAAAGTTAAAGTAGAAAACAATAAATTCGTTTATGACCCCAAAGTCGATATTTTAAAACTAGCAGTAATTGAAAGACATCACAACACAAAAAATATTGGTCTAGGGTTAGTCGAGGGTTTTGGTTTTAAAGGAGGAGCATTAGCAATGACTATTGCTCATGACTCTCATAACTTAATCATTGTGGGTTCTTCAGATGAAGACATGAGAATTGCTGCTTTAAAAATTAATGAGATTAATGGGGGAATCGTTTTAGTTAAAAACGGTATTGTAATTGACTTTCTCAAATTAGAGGTTGCTGGAATTATGACAGCAGAACCAGTTGTTAAAGTCGAAAAAGCTCTTTTAAGAATGAAAGGTAAAATTATTAAAATGAAGCTAAATAAACAAGTTGATGATCCGTTTATCTCGTTAGCCTTTTTAGCACTTCCGGTTATTCCAAAGTTAAAATTAACAGATCGAGGATTATTTGATGTTGATAAGTTTAAGATTGTTTCAATTGAATCAGAACAGAAGGTGAAGATTTGAAAAGTTTTGTTAAGCATTTTAGATGCACTTTATGTAACCAAACATATCAAGAAAAAGAAGTTGAATATACTTGTCCTGCTTGCGGATCAAAAGGTATTCTAGATATTGAATATGATTATGAGGCAATGAAACAAGTTGTCGACAAAAACTATTTTACTGAAAATAAAGATTACTCTATGTGGAGATACGCACCAATGATGACAGTTAGCACCAAAAACATCTCTAAAATGCTTAAAATTGGGTGGACTCCTTTATATAAGTCGCTTTGTTTGTACCAAAGACTCAAAATTAAAGCTCTATATATCAAAGATGAAGGGTGCAACCCTTCGGCTTCCTTAAAGGATAGAGCAAGCGGAGTTGCTGTCTTAAAGGCAATGGAAGAAAATGCGAAAACAATCTCTTGTAGCTCAACTGGAAATGCCGCATCAAGCTTAGCTTGTCATGCAGCGAGGATGGGTCTAAAGACCGTTATTTTCGTTCCCAAAAGAGCGCCAATTGGAAAACTGACACAATTAGCGATGTATGGTTCAACAGTAATCAAAGTTGATGGTGACTATAAAAAGACTTTTGAGCTTTCAAAGCAGGCAATTGATCATTTTGGTTGGTACAACCGAAATGCAGCGATCAATCCGCATTTAGTTGAAGGTAAAAAAACTGTAGCATTAGAAATTGCCGAACAACTTGAATTCTCATTAACAGATTGGGTTGCAGTATCAGTTGGTGATGGGTGCACTATTGGCGGCGTCTATAAGGGTTTTTATGATTTATTGCAATTAGGGTTAATTGCTAAGATACCAAAGATACTAGGTGTGCAAAGTAGTGGATGCTCACCATTTGTTCAAGCATTTAGAGAAAAAAGAGATTTATTGGAAACAGAAGAAAATACTATCGCTGATAGCATTGCAGTAGGAATTCCTAGGAATCCTGTCAAAGCACTTCGTGCTGTTGAAAAATCTAATGGTTCTTGGATTGAAGTGAGTGATGACAGTATCTTAAAGGCAATGAAAGACCTAGGAACTAGTGAAGGAATATTTGCCGAACCTGCAGCAGCAGCTGCACTAGCGGGTATCAAAGAAGCTATTAAACAAAATATTATCAATAAAGATGATACAGTAACAATGATTATGACAGGAAACGGACTTAAAGATCCTAAAAATGCCCAAAAGGCAATTGATGAACCTGTTATGTTAAAACCAGACATTATAGAATTAAAAACATATCTTAGAGAAAAAGGAGAAAAAGAAAATGCCTAAAGTACCATTTGGACCTACTTATGAAGAGATGTTAAATCCCAATTTGATAGATCCGGAAATACGAAAAGAGCTCCATGCGCAAAATGATGAACTTGACCCAATTAACTTGTTTAACATTTCATGGAAAACAAAAGATAATAAGGTGAACAAAATTGTTCTACCGAAAGCCTTAACTGGAATTGATGCTAATATTGTTGTTTTATTAGGAAAACATTTCCCCTCAGGTTCGCATAAAGTCGGACCGGCATATGCAACTTTAATTGAAGGTTGTGTTGATAAAGATATTATTCCAGGAAAACACACGATTCTAGGTCCTTCAACGGGCAATTTTGGAATTGGAGTTGCCTATATTTGCAATTTAATGAAATATGATTCAATTGTTATTATGCCTGATAATATGAGTAAAGAACGCTATGATAGAATCAAAAGATATGGGGCAAAGCTAGATTTAACACCAGGAACGGAATCAGATGTTATTTTAACTGTTGAAAGAACGTTTGAATTAAAGAAAAACCCTAATAACCGAGCTCTGGCTCAATTTGAGTTGATGCCTAACTACCGGTTTCACAGGCATGTAACTGGAAACAGTGCAATTGAAGCAGTTAAAGGAATTGGGAATGGTAGAATTGCTTGTTTCGCTTCAGCTCCAGGTAGCGCTGGAACTCTGGCTGCTGGAGATCAAATTAAAAAAGCTTTTCCTGAAGCTAAAGTGGTCGCATTAGAACCATATGAATGTTCGACATTGATGAATGGCGGGCGCGGACAACACCGCATCGAAGGCATTGGTGATAAAATGTGTACATTGATTCACAATGTGTTAAATACAGACTTTATCGCCCTAGTTAAAGATGATGATGCAGTTAGAGGACTAAAGATAATTCATGATGCCCCGCAAATACTAGTTGAAAATGGTGTTGATCCAAAAGTTGCTGAGCAAATGAGAGATTTGTTTGGTGTGTCAGGAATATGCAATATTATTGGCGCGATTAAGATGGCTAAATATCTACGACTAGGTAAAGGTGACAATATTGTTACAGTTGCTACTGATAGTTTTGATCGTTATGTAAGTGTGATTGAAGATTTAGAGAAAAGGGTTCTAGGGACCGAAGAATTCGTTCTTAGAAGATGGTTTAAAGACATCTTTTTAAAAGCGGATATTAACGATATCGAAGATACGAGATCAGATGAGAAAAAAGAACGGTTGTTTAAGCAAAAAGAAGATGACTGGTTAAAGTTTGATTATTCAATTGACTATCTTAATCAGATGCGCAAGATGAAGTTTTGGGATGATGAATATAATAAGATACAAGAATATGATAAAAAAATAACAGAAAAAAGAGGTAAGATATTATGAATAAAATCCCTTTCGAGAAGATTTTAGAAAAAGCAAAATCTTATGAAAAAGACATGACAAAATTCTTACGTGATATGATTCGTATCCCTAGTGAGTCCTGTGACGAAAAAGAAGTGGTTCTAAGAATTAAACAAGAGATGGAAAAAGTTGGTTTTGATTCAATTGAAATTGATCCAATGGGTAATTTATTAGGTAGAATTGGCCACGGGAAACATTTAATTGCAATGGATGCTCATATTGACACAGTAGGTATCGGTGAGATTAAAAACTGGAATTATGATCCTTATGAAGGATATGAAGATGATGAGATAATTATTGGCAGAGGTGGAAGTGACCAAGAAGGCGGAATGGCTTCAATGGTCTATGCCGGAAAAATCATTAAGGATCTAGGTCTAGAGGGAGATTATACTCTACTAATAACTGGGACTGTTCAAGAAGAAGATTGTGATGGATTATGCTGGCAATACATCATTGAAGAAAGTAAAATTAAGCCAGAGTTTGTTGTTATAACAGAACCAACAGCTTGCCGGATTTATCGAGGGCACCGAGGACGTATGGAAATTAAAGTTAGCACAACTGGTATTAGTTGTCACGGTAGTGCGCCTGAGCGTGGGGATAATGCAATCTTTAAGATGGCACCAATCTTATTAGAAGTACAAGAATTAAATAATCACCTTAAAGATGATCCGTTTTTAGGCAAAGGAACAATGACTGTGAGCGAGATATTTTTTAGTTCACCTTCAAGATGTGCGGTTGCTGATGGGTGTTCAATTTCAATTGATAGAAGATTAACACACGGAGAGACTTATTTAACAGCACTAAAGGAAATTGAAGAGCTTCCATCAGTTAAAAAGGTTAATGCAAAAGTCGAGATGTATACATATGAAAGACCGGCGTATACCGGATTAGTTTATCCAACAGAATCGTTTTTCCCAACTTGGGTCCTAGATGAAAAACATGTAGTTTGTGAATCACTTGTTGATACATATCAAAACTTATTTAATAAAAAACCAATTGTTGATAAATGGACATTTTCAACAAATGCCGTTTCAATTATGGGAAGATTTAATATCCCATGTATCGGCTTTGGGCCAGGTAGAGAAGAAGAAGCACATGCACCAAATGAAAAAACATATAAAAAAGATTTGATTGAAGCGTGCGCAATGTATGCAGCGATTCCGTTAATGTATTTAAATCATATAAAAAAGGAGAATTAATAATGAAGCCACTATTTAAAGGAAAACACTTTATCACTTTAGAAGAATGGAAAAAAGAAGAGATTGATAAACTCTTAGAAGTGTCAGTCGATTTAAAAAAGAAATTTTTAAATAATGAGGAAACGCCTTATCTAACCAATAAAACAGCGTTCTTAATGTTTTTTGAGCAGTCAACTAGAACAAGAAATTCAATGGAAGCGGGAATAGCGCACCTAGGAGGCCACGGGACATTTCTAGATACATCAATGATGCAAATATCACACGGGGAAAGTGCAAAAGATACAGCGACAATTTTATCTTCTTATGGTCATGGGATTGCTTGTCGTAACTGTTTTTGGGAAGTTGGAAACAAATATCTTAGAGAACTTGCAAAAAACTCATCTGTTCCAATTATGAGTTTACAGTGCGATTTGTATCACCCTATGCAAGGACTGGCTGATTTAATGACAATTCAAGAAGTAAGTCCAACAACTAAAAACTTGAAAGTATCAATTATTTGGGCGTATGCTAAGAGTCATAAAAAGCCAATTAGTGTTCCATTAACGCAAGTTCTATTATTCCCAAGATATGGGATGGATGTTACACTAGCTTATCCGCAAGGCTATGATCTCCCTGATTGGGTAATTGAAAAAGCGAGAAAAAATGCTAAAGAAAATGGTGGTTCATTTAAAATCACCCATGATATGAGTGAAGCTTATAAAGGTGCAGATATTGTTATTCCTAAAAACTGGGGTAGCTGGGTTACTAATCAATCAACTGAGGTTGTTGATGACTTATTAGAATCTTATAAGAGCTGGAAATGCACTGAAGAGATTATGAAAACAGCAAGTCCAAATGTTTATTATATGCACGCTCTTCCTGCTGATCGAGGTAACGAAGTAGAAGATGCAGTTATCGATGGTAAACATTCAATTGTTTATCAAGAAGCTGAAAACCGTTTGCATACTGCAAAAGCAGTTATGGCTATGACAATGGGTAATAAATAAAAAAACATTGTAAAATATATTTTATATCAAAGGTAGAAGTGAACAATAAATAAAAACCGCCCCATTTACTCTAAGAGTAATGGAGCGGTTTTTCATACTTTAGTATTCATATATCTTTTAGTATATTTCCTTACTCTTTTTATGGTATTCTTCAAATAAAACTAAGCACTTACTTCTAAAGGCTTCGTCTAGAACTAATACTTTCTTATTAGGGTTCTCATCTTTAATAAAGCGGTAGATAAAATCATCTCTAAAGCCGATTTCTTCGGCATCTTTAGGACGACAACCATAAATAACATGTTTAATATTTGCCCAGATAATAGCGCTTAGACACATCGGACAAGGGTATGCGGTTGTTACAAGAGTGCAACCAGATAAATCATGTGTTCCAAGAGCGATTCCTGCCTGCCTAATCGCGTTAATTTCGGCATGAGCGGTCGGGTCATGATCGTTTAAAACAGAATTAGAGGATACAGAAATTATTTTTCCATCTTTATCAATGATTGCCGCACCAAAGGGACCACCAATATCGTCATTCATCGTTTTTTGCGCTTGCTCAATTGCTTTTTGCATAACGTCTTTAATAAAATCATTGTTTTTCATAGTAATGTCCTTTCTTATAAATGAAAATTGTAGTTGGTCTCTTTATTATATAATTTTTGTGCTGCTTTTACAAACAAAAAACGACCTATTGGGGTCGTTTTAGTTACAAATTATTTCAATTAAGCAAAGAAAGTGACTTTTTTGTAAAGAATAATAGTGATGATATCGATAATCCACAAGATAGCCCAACCAACTAATAACCAAATTATCCCAGCTACGATCATTAAACCATCATTCTTATTGATTCCTTTGACAATTCGGTAAATCCCCCAAACTAGACCATCTAAAAAAGGCAAAGCGAAAATCAATTTTAAAATCCAGGGTAAATTATCCATTGTTTTAATAAAGTTTTTCATTTTAAGACCTCCATCTTATTTGTTATCTTTATTATACTTTCTTTCTTGTAATTATGCAAATAATTGGTACAACACGTATAAAAACACATAAAATATAATAAGGTTAACGCTTTTTATTAAGAAAAGCATTGACAGCGCTTTCAGTAATGATATAATAGAAATACCTACAGAGGTGCGTTTTATTGTGTATTTGATTCGTGTTGATAAGTTGGACATTGGAATGAATCAAAGAATGGGTAAAGTGCCGAAAGTTTTATGATGTCCAATCATTAAACTTGATAATTAAAGGGACTCTTTAATTATTGCCATTTGTGAAATGGAGAGCTGTGTTTAACAGCTCTCTTTTTTTGTAAGTCTGTAATTATTAGAAAGGACTAAAACGATGAGAAAGATAATTAACAAGAAAAAATTCATCTCGCTACTTAAAAATGATCAAACACTAATGATTGGAGGGTTTTTATTGTGCGGAACCCCTGAGATTTTAATCGATTGGGTCGTTGAATCAAAAGTTCAAGGTTTAACGATTATTGGAAATGATGCCGGTTACCCTGACAAAGGAGTTGGAAAGCTAATTGCTAGTGGACAAGCAAAAAAAATTATCGCTAGTCATATTGGGACAAACCCTAATGCTGGTAAGTTAATGAGTCAAGGAAAACTTGAAGTTATCTTAAGCCCTCAAGGGACAATTGTTGAACAAATTCGCGCTCATGGAGCAGGTCTTGGTGGTGTTTTAACACAAGTTGGATTACATACCACTGTTGAAAAGGGGAAAAGAGTAATTACTATTAACGATAAAGATTTTTTGCTAGAAGAACCGTTAAGTGCTGATATCGCACTAATAAGTGCGTATTCAGCAGATAAACTAGGGAATCTAACTTATAATAAAACAGCAAGAAACTTCAATCCAATGATGGCGATTTCAGCGGATTTAGTTATTGTTAATATTGATTATCAAGTTGATGGTATTGATCCCGAACACATCATTACACCACATACATTTATTGATTATATTGTCGGAGGTGAGAATCTTGAATAATGCTAAAGAAATTATTGCTAAAAGAGTTGCTCAAGAATTAAAAGATGGAGATCTAGTGAATTTAGGGATTGGCATCCCCTCTTTAGTAGCAAATTATATCCCTGAGGGGATCCAAGTGTTTTTACAAGGCGAAAATGGTATTTTAGGACTGGGGCCGCAAGCTAA
>CAZDCS010000036.1:0-224 GCA_964504015.1 uncultured Mariniplasma sp.
ATCTCTATTGTTTGATTAGAAAACAGATGCCAATTTATTAATTTAATCTTAGTTAGTTTTTTCATTAACAACCGCATCCCCTTCTGTATATCCTTCTAATTTATCGACTACTTCTTTAATTCCGTCAAGATCTGTAACATAGAGAATAGTTGGATATATTTTAATTCTCGCATCATCATGAAGACCTTTATCAATATAATCAATAATATTATAACCTCTTAAAA
>CAZDCS010000036.1:234-6477 GCA_964504015.1 uncultured Mariniplasma sp.
GCTTAAGTCGGTCCTTTGTTATTCGCTTATGATCAAGATAACCAATTCTTGTTAGCTCTGCATGAATTTCATGCAAATAAATTTCAACATTCTCATTTAGAGTAATATAATCTTTTTTTCTTTGATACAAAATCCTAATAATAAGAATTAACAGGCTCTCAGTCTTTTTTAACCTTAAATGGTTAAATAGATTAGCATTGACGATATGAACAACTTCATCTTCTCTGTGAATATTTAGTTCAAAATCACTTAAAACAAAAAAGGCTTCAAATAACTCTTTATAAGCTAGAAGATAACGGTAGTCATTTGTATCTCCAGGCTTTTTTCTAGTAATAAAGTTCACTTGAAGTAGTTTATTAACAATTCGAGAGAAATTGCCTTTATCCCCTTCTTTTAGTTCGCTAAACAATTCATTAAATTGTTTTATTGCTGCTGTCTTAGTCATTGTTACAACTCCTTAATCAAGAAATTCTGGAAAGTTATAAAACTGTTCTTGCACTCTTTATCTAATTGTTCAACATCATAACTCATCCCAACTGATTTTGAGAATAAAAAGACTAAAATGAGTTTTATATAATCTTCTTGTGTTTCTAGTGGAACATGGGCCGCTTCTATTTGCCTATTTCCATTTAGTAAGTTTTTGACGTGCTTATCAATATCTTTTTTTCCGTAAATATTATTTTTAAGTAAGTCATGAATTTTTTCTTTTCTATATTCATCACTGATCAAACTATCATCAAAAAGAATTTCTTCTGGTGTGGTATCAATTCTAACTCTTCTTTGATTGTATAACGACCCTGTATCTAGGTTTCTCGCATGAGTTAAATTGAAAATCGCAGTATAGTCAAACTCATCTTCACTAACTACAATTTTAAAAAGACGATTAAATATACCTTCAAGATCATCTGAGCGGTTTGTGAAAAATAATATTTTAGAAGCCGCAGCACTAATATATTGTTCGTTTTTTCGATCAATCGCTAAAATCAAATGTTCTAAAGCAACAAAGCTATTTGCGATAAACAACAATTGTTCTTCAATAAAAATAAATGCTTCATTGTAATCTTCAATTCTTTTGACTTTTTGTGTTCTAATTGCTAAAAGGTCCATTGTCTGCTCATTGTTTCTAATATCTGAGATACTAGAAAGAATCGCCCTTTTATAGCGCGATAAACTATCTGTTGTCTTTAAATTATAATAAGCCGAATCAAAGAAGTTTTGTTTATACTCAATTAGTAGTTTTTCAAGTAACACTTGTAAATCTTGTTTCGACTGCTTTTTAGTAATATCGTAGTAATACCGGTAAATATTAGCTTTAAGTGATTTTAGTTTGCGAATGATATTATTGGTTTTTTGGTATGCTTGTTCAATAACACCAATGCCTTCTTTGATTGTAAATGATGATAATAGTGAATAGACTGTAAATATCTCACCTGTATATTCACTTTGGCGATTATCTCTAATCGCTTCTAAAATATCAATAATTTGAATTGAATGGTCAAAAAGGTTTAAGGATGTTTTATAATCTCCTAATTCTTCTTCGCCAATCCAACCGTTTTTCTTCAAGACATTAATCACATGAACTGCTTTTTGTCTACTTGTTCTAGTCGGTTCCTCTTGGTCAATATCGAAAAACTCTTGTGCTGGCTTATCGTCAAAGTATTCTTGCAAACGATGAACAATATATTCTCTATCTCCTTGAAAAGCATCTTCGATGCTATCAATCGAATGATAGATTATGAAAATACAATCAATATAAGCTTTTTTATTAGGAGATGAGAGCACACTAAAAAAATTGCTGCTAATCCGATCAAAAAGTTGTGCCATTGAAACCTCCTTATAGGCTAAAACTTTGATTAATAAATAAAAAAACAATTAGTAAAAGCAATATTCTATCTATAAATCTAAATGTTTTCAATTCCCATTTTACTCGCATTATACTTTTTTATCGTTTTTTATATAAACGCCTATTTATATTATACTTTAACAACGTAGAAAAATCAATCGCTAGTGAAAATGTAGAAAGCGCTATCCCAATGCCCCAAAATATTGTCTTAACAAGCAAAAACCACTCACTAACTTGATTAAAAAATGGATTTCATGTCAAACGACATGAAATCCATACTTGTTTTATTTATGACGAACAATTGATATCCTGATTTTTCTGCCGCGATAGAGTTTTCCATTTAACAACTCTAAGCGTTTTATTGCTGCTGGGTGAATCTGGAATTCAGTTTCCTTAGGGTAAATCGTAATGTCTCCAATGTTTTTTGGAAACAGGTCAGCATTCTTTTTAAAGAAATCAAGCATTGCTGCTGGTCTAATACCATCTTGTTTCCCCATATTAATACTGGCATTTGTATAAGAGCCACTAAATTTGCTACCTTTTCTATCTGTTCTGCCGCCTTTTGCTGATGAACTGTTACGCTCAAATTTGCGTTGTGCCGGAGAATAGATTTTATCATATTCTTTTCGCTTAACAATAAATCTTGATAATAATGCTGAAATGATTTGTTTATCTTCAAATCCATCTTCATATAGCTTATCAATGATTTGCGAGTAGTCAGTTTCGTTTTCAGTAATGGTTTCTTTGATTACCTTGAAATTCCGTTCTTCTCTTTTTGTGATAATCTCTTTTTCTGAAGGTATTTCTAACTGTACCATTTTAGTTTTAATAAAACGTTCAATCATAGCTAACTTCCCGCGCATGCTCGGGTAAACTAACGATATTGACATACCAGATTTACCGGCACGACCAGTCCGGCCAATTCTATGCACATAAATCTCATCTTCAAAAGGTATCTCATAATTGATAACTATATCGACATCTGATACATCAATACCTCTAGCAGCGACATCGGTCGCAACTAAAAGTTTTAGTCTCTTTGATCTAAACCTGCCCATAACATAATCTCTTTGGCTTTGCTTTAAATCTCCATGAAGTGCATCTGCTTCAAACTCGTGTTTTTGTAAATAAGCTGACAATGCATCAACATCAGTTTTTCTGTTAGCGAAAATTATCGCTGATTTAGGATCATGAAAATCAAGGATGCGGAGCATCAATTGGTCACGATCAGATTTTTTCACCATATAGAAAAACTGCTTTGTGTTAGACACTGTTAAAGTTTCTGTTTTAATTTGAATAATGTCAGGATTTTTTTGATAACGTTTGGCTATTTTTTTAATAAATGCTGGCATTGTTGCTGAAAACAGTGCTGTTTGTCTTTCTTTTGGTGTGTCTTTAAGTAATGTTTCTAAATCTTCTTGGAAACCCATTTTAAGCATTTCATCTGCTTCATCTAAAACTAAAACTCTAAGGTTACTAAAGTCAACAGTTTTTCTGTTTAGGTGATCAATTGCTCTTCCTGGAGTAGCAACTACAATATGCGGCTTTTTAGCAAGCGCATTAAATTGTTTGTTATAAGACTCTCCACCATAAATCGATGTGATTCTAACTGCTTTATTAAACTTGATAAGTTTAATAAATTCTTTATATACTTGAAGCGTTAGTTCTCTGGTTGGGCAAATCACTAATGCTTGAACTGTTCTTTCATTAACATCAATTTTCTCTAAAATAGGTATGGCAAACGCGAATGTTTTACCTGTACCTGTTTGTGCTTGACCAATAAGATCTTTGTTTTCTAGCATTCTTGGAATTGCGTGATGTTGAATCGATGTTGTCTCTACTAGACCCATATCTTCGATCGCTTGTTTTGTTTCATCTAGAATTTGTAACTCATTAAATAATATATTCATTTTTCCCTCTATTCTTTAAACCTTGTATACTATACCATAATAATGAAGGAAATACCATCATGTAAACAAAAAAAGGCTTATTTACTCAATAGTTTGTTATAAAAAACAAATAAAGAGTCCCTTAAGCCGTTTTTTGTTTTACTCTTATTAATTTCTCTACCCTATTGCTCTTAACTCCTTAGTAAAACTGAAATATAGACTTAGTCGATATCTGAATCTCCTGATAGTGTTTTGATCTTTTTAACTTTAATTGTGTGTTTTTCTTGGTTACTGATTGCTATGCGACCATTAAGTGACGAAAATGATATTTCTTGTGGATAAAACTCTTGTCCTATTAAATTTCCGTTAACTGTGTTTCGTTTAAATTGATGACAATCAACATTTTTTAAATTGATATTTCCATTAACTGTATTCGCTCTAAATTCACCTCTTATTTTAGTATTAACTAGTTTAGCGTCCCCATTGACTTGGGAAACACCTAGTCTTTTAGCTGTCATATCAATTATTTTTAAATGACCATTTACAGCTCTTATTTTTATTTTATTGGTTTCTAAGTTCATTATGGTTATTCCACCGTTTACTGTATGGTGTCTAAACTCATCAATGATTACTCCTTTTGGTAACTCAATAATGACTTCCTCATCTTTATGGAAGTCTTTGTGCGTATTAAACATCCAAAGTTTTTTGCGGGGCATTAACTTCAATCTCCCCTTTTTATAGGTCAATACATGTTCACCTGTCTTCAGCTCACCACGGAAGTAAACGTTTATTGTGTTTGAATTAGAAGTTTGATAATAAATATTTCCGTTCACCAATCTTATGTTAACTGACATTTTTTTTTCAGATATATCAAAACTTTCCCACAACTGAAAACCGCTAATGTTTTTTCGCTCAACCGTTTCAGTGTTGTTCTCTTCTGCAAGTTCGCTAGCTATCTTTTGCGGTTCCCCGAACTTAGCAACAATTTCAGCCTCACCCAAACCTTCTTTCATTGCCGATCTTATCATTTCCTTATAATCAGAAATGATTTCAGAAATTTCCGACATTCTTAGATTACTCATAATTAGTTTCTTTCTTAAAGCTTCGATGTATGCCTTCATCCTTTTCCCCTTGTATAATTAATTTATATCAAATTAATTATTACTTTTCTTTATTTTTTGATCATTTTCAGTTTTCAAGAAACAATTGCATTCAGCTAATTGATTTTTGAATCTCTTGACATTGTTTTAATCTTTTTATGTTTAATTGTATTTTTTTCCTGATTTTCAATTTCGATATCCCCACTAACTGATGAAAAGGCTAGTTCTTGTGGGTAGAACTCTTCACCTAATAGATCTCCTGAAACTGTACTTAGCTTAAACTCACTGCATGTAACATCCTTCAACTCGATATCCCCACTGACTGAGCTTGTCTTTATCGCACCTCTAATTTTAGTTTTTTTTACTTTTGTATCTCCGCTTATCTGAGAGATGGTTAGTGATTCTCCTTTAACATTATTTAATCTTAGATCACCATTTACCGAGTTTATTTTTCCTTCTCCTATACTAGTTGACTCTATGATTAGGTCGCCGTTTACAGTACTTATTTTTGCTTTTTCAATTTCTAGATTAATGATTCTTTTTTCACCATTTACTGTCTTTTGTTCGAATTTATCAATAAAGATTGCCTTTGGCAATTCAACAATAAATTCTTTGTTTTTCTGTGTTATAGCAAAAACCAGTAAACGCTTGAGTGATTTTAGTTTTAGTTCACTATTCGTAAAAGATAATTCATATTTTTCAATATTGACATTACCGTTGTAATAAACACTTATCTTATCATAATTAGAGATTTGATAATAAGTATTCTCATTTACCAAATTTATGTCAAGTGAAATACTGTTGTCAAAAACATCAAATTCTTTCCACAACTGAAAACCATTAATATCTTTTTGCTCAGTTGTCTTATTGTCATCGTCTTTTTCAAGTTCGCTAGCTATTTTCCGGGGATCCCCAAATTTTTCAACAATCTCTTCCTCGCTTATGCCTTCTTCTAGCGCTGAACTTATCATTTCCTTGTAATCAAAGATAATTTCAGAAATTTCTGTTGTTCCTAAGTTACTTTTGCTTAGTTCTTTTCTTAAAGTTCCGATATATTGCTTCATACTTCTTTCCTCCTTGATTTATTATTTGATATACTCCCCCAATAAACATGTCCCATTGTGCTCTTAATTCAATATAATACTCAAACCCCTCATCGGTTATTTTGTAGTATTTTCTAGGAGCACCTTCATCAGACTCTTCTAAGTAAGTGCTAAAGCATCCCTGTTTAGTTAGTCTTCGTAAAATGGGATAGATCGTATTTTCATTTACATCAATGAATTCCGATAACTCGTTAATTACTAAATAGCCATACATATCCCTTTGAACTAAGAGTGATAAGACACAAAGTTCAATAATTCCTCGCTTAGATTGCTCATCTCCGAAGATTCCGACGTTCAGTCGGAAGACG
>CAZDCS010000036.1:6487-9647 GCA_964504015.1 uncultured Mariniplasma sp.
TTGCCTCCTTTCACTAATTGTAACACACTACTGTATACTACACAATACCAAAATGCATTTTTTTATTTCCCTCCCCTAAAAGAAAAATTCCCTTTCAATAAGTATCTACAATTAATTGTTTGTCGTGTCTGCTTTATTGACACAGATCCAATCTTCTCTAGGTTTTTTTCTTTTTATCAGATTCTCCATAAACTATTTACAGTTCTCTGTTGAGCAATCAATCAAACAACCCCCATTTATTTCAAACAATAAACTATTTTTTCATCGAC
Source organism: uncultured Mariniplasma sp. (assembly GCA_964504015.1). GTDB lineage: Bacteria > Bacillota_I > Bacilli_A > Acholeplasmatales > Acholeplasmataceae > Peloplasma. The sequence continues at coordinate 6,757 of CAZDCS010000036.1, forward strand.
AATGGTCGCGTATGTAATATTTTTCTTAAATACCTCTATATTCATTGTTAATAGATTATCAGTGTAAACCGCTAAATCAGCGATAAACCCTTTCCTTAAATAACCCTTATTATTCGATAATGATGCCTTATTAGCCCCCGAAGTATATAAAGATATTGCTTGAAAACGAGATATTTTTTCATTGCTGAAATATGCTTTACCATTATGATTTGACTCTCTTGTTATTGCTGCATAGATCCCTAATAACGGATTTGGATCTTCAACTGGTGCGTCACTTCCTGCCGCAAGACCTACCTTATTTTTTAACAAAGTATTCCACGGAAATACATATTGCGGATACTCACTTAAATAGGTAAGCGCCCAAGGTAGATCACTAGCTAGAAATTGTGGTTGAATGTCAAGTATAACCGGCATCTTTTTTAGCAAACCAATAATTTCATCATTCATAAATGGTGTATGAATCAAACGATCACATAAATTAGCATAGGGTGGATAACGCTTTAATATCTTAATTACATTAAGCAATGCTTGATCACCCATCGCATGCACCGAGACAGCCAAATTATGCTTTCTCGCTTTTTTTATTATTTCTGTAAACTCATGATCACTTTGAACTTTTAACCCGTAATTGTTTAGACCTTTGTAGGGTTTCATCATTAGCGCTGTTTTTGATGATAGAGTTCCATCATAAAATATTTCACCAACAGAACCTAGTTCTAAATACTTATTATTGACCAAATGTTTTTTATTATCTGCTAGATATTGATTCAATACAGCGTGATGAATCAACAAATGAGCCCTAAAGGGCATCTTTAAAAGCGTCTTTTGGAAAGCTGATACAGTATCTTTATAACCATTAAAATAAAACAGATCGTCACTATGAGCGCCTGTCACTCCAAAACCATGCAAACTTTTGATAGCTATTTTTAAAGTAGCAACCAGTTTTTCATTAGTAAGTTTCTCAAAAGAATCAACTGCTGCCTGAGCATCTTGTTCAGTTAAAATACCACTTATACTCTCCACATTTATTCTAGATAAGACTGCCTTATTAACTGTCACACTGTGGTAATCATTATGTCTTAACAAAATCGGTTGTTTGGTACTAATCTTGTTTAAATCGGCCTTAGTTAAGCCACATTCAAAATAACCTTGCACAAACAAGGGCTCATTATTATAAAATGATTTGATTGAATTGATAACTAGCTGTCTATCTTTTATTTGTTTAAGATTAGGTGTAATTAGTTTTAGACCATACCCTAATAAATGAATGTGCGAATCAACAAAACCTGGGTAGACATGGTTACCCAGTAAATCGACTTCTTGCCTAAATACAAGCTTGTCAACCTCTTGATCAAATCCGACAATTAAGCCCTGATCAGTAGCCATTTGATAATGTGTTTTATCTGGGTCTTCCATCGTATGAAAAACACCGTTTTTCCATAAGATCATATTACACCTACTCGATTACTTTATTAATATCCTTTAGCATAAAACCCTTAGCATAAAGCTTTTGTTTAACAAAAGCTTTAAGTTCCGCTTTCTCATATTTTGCTTCATACTTATAAATTAGTTTTTGATATTCTTTTTTAATTAACGCTACTTCATCACTTTCATAATCCGCAAGTGCTAAATAGAGTTCTTGTTCAATAATCTCAAAGCTAAATCCTTTATTAACAAAAAATGATTTAACCGTTTGAATTGTTTGTTTTTTTGATTTATTCTTGATTGATTTTAGCTTTTTAGGAATCAAGTAGCCTAAGATTTCTTTTTCATTATACTTAATAAATAGTTTATCAACTATCTCTTTGTCAATGCCTTTTTCCCTTAACCTATTTTTAATCATTTTAGGTCCATAGCTATTTGTTTTACTGCCCAAATAAACTCTTGCATAAGCTGCATCATCTAGGTATTTCCGCTTTGTGAAATTAGAAATCAATTGTCTTACAATACCTTGATTCGCACCTTTAGTAACTAAAAAATCCCAAAGTTCTTTTTGAGTCATCATTTTTTTTAGCTTTTTAATTCCTAGTTTATAAAAACGTTCATACTCATTATCTGCTAACAGCATTCTATACTCTTTTATTTCAAGTTCTTTGCCTAGTCGCAGACGATACTTTAAAAAAACCTCTGGCTCAATTTCCAGACTATTATCATTAAAACTAACGATATAAGATTTTGTTTTTTTAGTGATTAATATGATCTTTTTCATTTTATGATTGTAATATGCTAACTAAATTATGTAGCTGAACATCATTTGCGCTATCATAATACAGCAAAACAAATAAATCATGAATTATTCTAGCTGTTAATAGGTCCAGAACACCACTTTCAGCAATCCCAAATTCACTTTGAAAGCGCATAAAAGCATTTTGTGTAGCTGAATCAAAAAAGCCGTCTGTCCGTAATTTATCTAAGCCAACAAAACCAAAATAATAATTCAGAAATATTTGATACGCTCTTAAGGATGTTGAAACCTCATTAAATGAAACAGTCCCCATATAAATAGGCATTGTTAATGTTTTTATACCTTCTTGCTTTATTAAATTAACTTCTAAGGGGTTGTCAATCACATTTTTTCCGTTATCAAAAAACCATCTTCCTTGGGTAAATACAAGTGAATATCTAACGTTATTTATTATTCTTAAATCAATTCTATTTTGAAAAACAGCTTTGCCAAGTGTTGGAGTCCCATACAACAAAAAATTCCCATTAGTTTGTAGTGCTGCAGCTAAAACTTCTGCAGCAGATGCTGATCTTTCGTTAACTAAGACTACGATGTTATATGGTAACGGGTTCACTAACCCTCCGTGATAGTTGTTTGCCACGCCAGTTCTGTCAATCATTTGAAAGAGTGGTCGCTCAATATCATTAACTAATAACTGTTGTGCAAT
>CAZDCS010000037.1:0-9634 GCA_964504015.1 uncultured Mariniplasma sp.
TTTCATAATAAAATAATAATTACATAAAAGTTCGTTTTTATGGAGTATAATATATAGTAAGAGATAAATAAAAAATGACGCTCAAAGAGCGGAAGGAATGAAAATGGAAAAATCAGAATATAAGATAGCATTATTAATCGACTCAGAAAATGTTTCGCAAAAGTATATTAAATCAGTAATGGATGAAATTGCAAAATACGGGAAAATAGTCATTGCGCGATTTTACGGCGATGTGTATCGTCTTTCAAAAGATTGGCATAAAACGGCACAAGATTTTGCCATAAAGCCAGTACATCAGTATAATGTTGCTAATAGCAAGAATGCTGCCGATATGGCAATGGCTCTAGACGCGCTAGAAATGATGTATCAAGAAAAAGTAAATACCTTTTTCTTAGTAACAAGTGATAGTGATTTTACACCTTTAGCGATGAAGCTTAAAGAAGGCGGTATGCATGTTATAGGTGTCGGTAATGAAAAAAAAGTAACGTCTGCTTTCAAATCTTCCTGCAATGAGTTTAAGTATTTTGAGTACTTAGGAGATGATGATAGCGATAGTGATGAACCCCAAGATAGATTACTGGACTACAGTCAGCAAATAGGAAGTATTATTAAAAGCATTGTTATTGAAAATGGTGTCGGCAATAAAATTCAATTGAGTCGCTTAGGAGATATTCTTGTCAATAAATTCTCTGATTTTGATTCAAGAAAATACGGAGCAAAGAGTCTCTCAAGTTTAGTTAATACAATAAGCGGGTTATCGATGTCGACTGAAAAAACGACAACATACGTCAACCTTGACTCAAAACAAACAATGAAAGAGGTTTCTGTAGCTATTATTGAAATCATCTCTAAAAATAAAAGCAAGGAAATGATGCTCACGAAAATTAAACAAGAACTTGAAAAAAGATTTATTGGTTTTCATTACCAGGAGCTCGGATTTACAAGATTCAGTAAACTAGTAGCTAGTATCTCATCTATAACAGTTAAAAATAACGCAGCAAAGATAAAATGAAAACCTATGATATGAAAAGCTAACGCAACCAAGCTAGAAGAAGAAAGCAGCTGATATTATTCGTTTATGTAATAGTTGTTTAAAGGTGATTAAAATTGTTCGTGACTATGGATTTTGTTGGGCTGGGTGCTCGATAAAACATCCGGGTCACCCTCCTTCATTAAGAAAAAGAGTTATAAAAAAGAGAATAAATGAATGCTTTCCAAGTTTGGAAAGTGTTTTTTTGTGCCGGGAATGACATTAATCTAACTGGTGAAAGTCCAGTCGGGGGTATTTACCACCAACTATAGAAAAGTGCAAGGTATCTATCGTGAGATAGAACTGAAGGAAGCGTGTAGCAAATCTTTGAATCTATGAAAAAAACTTGATAATAAGGCAGATAAGGTAGCAAGTGATACTGAAATCCTAAAGGCAGACGTAAAACCGAAGTGGTAAATCAAGAGGTAACGAAGAGAAAGACTCCTATCTTACCCCGGGAGGTCTCACACCATTAGGTTTAAGATAAAACTAACGCGTCTCCTAATGTCGAAAAAGGTTAAGCGTGATAAGTCACAGAGGTCATAGTAGGGTAGAACTAAAGGAGTGGATAGCTTACAATAAGTAGGACAGAAAAGATATAGACATAGAAGAGTTCTTTGACATAGCAAATCACGATAAACTAATACAAGTTTTACGACTTGAAGTAAAAGACTCAACAACTTTGAACTTGATAAGAAAGTATTTGAAGGCAGGAGTTATGGAAAAAGGAGTATTTGGTAAAACAGATCTAGGAACACCACAAGGGGGACCAATCAGTCCAATATTATCAAACATCTTACTAGACCAATTCGATAAGGAAATGGAAAAAAGATGAAGACTATTTATCCGCTACGCTGATGATGTGAACCTATTTGTGCGAAGTGAAAAAGCATCGATAAGTAATTGAATCTGTCGTTAGCTGGATTGAAAACTATTCTAAAAGTAAACGCAACAAAAACAAAAGTTGTCAGTCCTACTCAAAATAAATCCCTGGGATTCAGATTTTGGAAAGGTGTGGAAGGATGGAAACCTAGACCACATGACGACAGCAAGAAGAAACTAAAAAGAAAGATCAATAAAACTCTTGAAACTTAATCAAGTAATAAGAGGCTGGATAAATCACTTTAAGATAGGGAGCATGAAAAAGTTTTTAAAAGAATTTGGCGGATGGATGAGGCATGAAGTAAGAGTGATTATTCTTAAACAATGGAAGAGAACTTCTACAATTTATAAGAATCTGAGTAAAATCAGCATTAAGTTAAAATTAAGTTTTTCCCGAGAGGGTTTCTTTAAAGTAGCCAACAGTAAATATGGTCCGTGCAAAAGAGCATCAATGAATGTGTGCAACTTTATTCTATACCCAGATGTATTAGAAACACCTAATAAAAAAGACAATAGGCAAGGATTAATAAATCCTTATGCTGCTACCTTAGTAGAATTTAATTGGAATATGAGTGAACCACCATATACGGTTCCGTATGTATGGTGGTGTGAGAGGGACTAAGTAAAATAATTACTTAGTCCCTACTTGATATAATCTATAGAATGCAAGCATTATATTTGACAAAATCTTTCTTTTATGTATAGAAAGTGATATACTTAATATATAAACCACAAACAACTTAATAATAGAAAGGACTTTTATGAACCAAACAAGAGATATTAATGAGAATAAGTTCACTCTGTTCAAAGGCAAAATAAAAAAGAACAAAGAATCACCAGGTCCGCTTATGCCGACTTTACATGATGCACAACATATTTTTGGGTGTGTTTCGCTTCCTATTCAAAAAATAATAGCGAAAGAATTAAACCAGAGTATCGCTAGTATAAATGGTGTTGTCACATTTTATAGCGAATTTACAATTAAGCCTAATGGAAAACAAATAGTTGGAGTTTGTTTAGGGACAGCGTGTTATGTTAAAGGAGCAAAGTCGATAATGAACACTGTAGTTTCTGGACTAGGAGCAAAACCTGGTGAAACCACTACTGATGGAGAATTCACTGTTTTAGCAACTCGGTGCATTGGTGCATGTGGTCTTGCCCCTGTATTATCAGTAGGGAGCCAAATATATGGCAACATAAGTGTTGCTAAAACTAAACAAATTATAAAAAATGTAAAAGGAGGCAGCGATGAAACTAAGTGATATTATAAAAAAATATAGATGCACTGTTTACACGCCTGAACTCTTAAAAGAGAAAACTATCACCTATGCTTTTTGTACGGATTTAATGAGTGATGCGCTAATGATTTTAAATACCGTCAGTAACCCGAAAATAATTGAACAAAGCATCTTAATAACAGGGTTAGCTACGAACCAAGCTATTAGAACCGCTGAAATGCTTGATGGAGAAGTTGTTTTATTGGTGCGCGGGAAAAGGCCTTCTGCCAAGGTTATCGAACTTGCAATTGAATCTAACATACTATTAATAGGGACATGTCATACCATGTTTAATGTTAGTGGGAATCTCTTTAGAGACGGCATTAAAGGGATTGATTATAATGAGCAATGTTGAAAAAAGAATATCAAATCATTGCTAAAGATTTCAATCTAGCTGGTCGTGCTTCTAGCGATATAAAAAGAACTTTAAAGTCACTTGGTCTGCAACAGTGTCTAATAAAAAGAGTCTGTGGAGCTTCTTATGAGGCGGAAATAAATGTTGTTATTCACAGTGTTGGCGGCTATATGGCGTTTCAGATGGATGATGATAAAATAATTATTGATTATTATGATGATGGACCAGGGATTATAGATATTGAACTTGCAATGGAAGAGGGCTATTCAACTGCATGTGTGGTATCTAATAATAACGGCTTTGGTGCTGGGTTAGGGTTAACTAACATTAAAAGAATTACTGATGTGATGAAATTAACATCATCTGAAAAAGGAACACATTTGCATCTTGAATTCGAAAGAAAGGAATGTGTTGATGAAACTTTCTAATGTTCTCAACGATAAATATAAGTTATTGACCGCTTTAGTAACAGCAAACAATGAGTTTAAGGGGATTTATACAACAGATTTGCTAAGCGCAGCTATCAAAAGCGCTAAACCTGGTAATATCTTAATTACTATTATTTCTAATGTTAATACTGTTGCTTTAGCAATGATGATTGATCTACCAACAATTATAATTTCTGAGTCAAGATCTATTGACCAAAAAATGATTGATAAAGCTAATGAAGAAGGAATTGCGATTGTAAGTACATCCTTGATGACTCATGAAGCTATTATCGACTTATATTGTAGAGGATTTGTATGATATATTATTACGATCTTCATATTCATTCGGTTTTATCACCTTGCGCAGACATCTTAATGACACCTAACAACATTTTCAATATGGCAAACCTTAAAGGGCTAAACATTATTTCTGTTACTGACCATAATTCACTGAAACAACTTGCAGTGTGCAATGAAATAGCCGAAAGCTATGACCTTTTATTTATCCCTGGTGTTGAAATATCAGTTTCAGAGGGTTTTCATATCTTATGCTATTTCAAAACAAGCGGGGATGCTTATAAATTTGATGAGTTCTTGCAAAAACATATAGAAAAAAAGCAATATGACTCAGATAGATACGGCAGACAAGAGTTAACTAATGCTTATGATGAAGTCGTTGATCATTACCCTTACTATTTATCGCCAGCCTTACCTTTGAGTTTAAAAGATATAAAAAAAAAATTGAAAGGTTATGAACACTTGTTGTTTTATGCACATATCGACCGTAGTTCATTGAGTGGAATAGCTAATTTGGGCAATGACAGATTACATGGAATTGAAGTAACAACTCATGTATCTCATGAGTTTGTCCAAAAAAACATCCTAAAATCTGATCTAGTTATTTGCAATTCTGATGCCCATCAGATTACAGATATATTAGAAAAAACTGAAAAAAACAAGATAAACTTAAACAATTTGACTATAGATGACTTCTTCAGGTACTTTAAAAATGGATGATTTTTCTCTATATTTACTGGATATACTCCAAAACTCGATAGCTGTAAAAGCATCAAAGATTGAACTCTCAATAATAGAAAAGAAACATCTTTTTGTTGAAATCAAAGATAATGGCAGCGGAATGTCTAAAGAAAGTTTAAGAAAAGCGCTTTCGCCCTTTTATACAACTAGAACAACGCGAAATGTTGGTTTAGGGTTACCAATGATTAAAATGCTATGTGAACAAACTAATGGATCTTTTACAATTGATTCAATGCAAAACATAGGAACAACGATCAACATGAAGTTTAACCACAAACATATCGATATGCCGCCAATAGGAGATCTAGGTGATATGGTTTACATGATTAGCGCTCATCAAGATATTAAAGAATTTATTTTCACTTATCAATATTACAAAACTAAGTATTGTTATGTGCTTTCAAAAGTAAAAAAAATATTAGGAAATGACTTAAATAATTACCAAACGATGAAGGGTTTGACAAAAATCGTTAATCACGAGATAAAGAAAATAAGAGGTGGATTATGAAATCCCTAAGTGAATTAAAAAAATTAAGAGACAAATCTTTTAAAAAAATGTCAATGCGTTATGTAGAAGGCGGATTCAGAATCCAAATTGGAATGGGAACTTGTGGGATTTCATCAGGTGCGAAACCAATATTGGCTGAATTCTTAGAACAAATTGAAATTAATAATCTTGGAAATGTTACGGTCACACAAGTGGGGTGCATGGGCGAGTGCTCATATGAGCCCATGGCTGAGGTGATTGATGAAGATGGACAGTCTTTTGTCTACTGTAATTTGACAAAAAAAATGGTGAAAGATATTATTAAAAAACATATTATTAATAAAGAACCGATTGATAAATTTTTGTTGACAACAAGAAAGGGATAGGTCTCTGAAATGTTAGAAAGAATTCAAGTGTTAATCTGTGGAGGCACAGGGTGTCTAAGTTCTAGTGCAAAAGAAGTCAAAAAAACTTTCGAGGGTCAACTTAAACTTCTCAATATGGAAAAAGAAGTGGGGCTGGTTTTAACTGGTTGTTTTGGTTTATGTGAAAAAGGTACTGTTGTTATCGTTTATCCAGATGATACCTTTTATACGCACGTAACACCAAATGATGTAGTACAAATTTGTGAACAACATTTGCTAAAAGGACGTCCAGTTGAACGATTGATGGAAAAAGATCCAGTTAGTAAAAAAAGAATTCAAAAGATGAATCATTTAAAGTTTTATGCCAAACAAAAACGTGTAGCTTTAAGAAATTGCGGGAATATTAATCCTCTTGACATCTTAGAATATATTGCTAAAGATGGATATCAGGCTCTTGCTGAAATCCTATCTTCGATAACACCGCAACAAGCTATTGATGTAGTAACAAATTCAGGACTAAGAGGTCGTGGAGGAGGCGGTTTTTTAACCGGAAGAAAAATGCAATTTGCCGCTAACTCCAAATCAGACCAAAAATATATTATTTGTAATGCTGATGAGGGGGATCCAGGAGCATTCATGGATCGTGCTATTTTAGAAGGAGATCCTCATTCTGTTTTAGAAGCTATGGCTATTTTAGGATATGCAACTGGTTCTAACCAAGGCTATATATATGTAAGAGCTGAATATCCAGTTGCAGTTGAAAGATTAAAAATAGCCATTAAGCAAGCAACTGAGTATAAACTGTTAGGCCGAAATTTGTTTGGAAGTGAGTTTAACTTTGACATTGAGATAAAATTAGGAGCAGGGGCTTTTGTTTGCGGAGAAGAAACAGCTTTAATCGCCTCAATTGAAGGTCAAAGAGGTATGTCAAGGTTGAAGCCACCCTTTCCTGCAGTTAAGGGATTGTGGGGGAAGCCAACGATTGTAAACAATGTTGAAACATTGGTAAATATACCAGTTATCTTTTTAAAAGGTGCAGAGTGGTTTAAATCTATTGGGACTGAAAAATCAAGTGGGACAAAAGTGTTTGCACTAGGTGGCAAAATAAAAAATACAGGACTAGTTGAAGTTCCTATGGGAACAACACTTCGTGAGGTGATATTTGATATTGGTGGAGGCATTCCTAAAAAAAGAGCGTTTAAAGCAGTTCAAACCGGTGGACCTTCTGGTGGTTGTATTACAGTAGATGATTTGGATACGCCAATTGATTTTGATAACTTAAAAGAGCTTGGGTCAATGATGGGTTCAGGTGGAATGATAATAATGGATGAAAACAACTGTATGGTCGATGTCGCTAGATTCTATCTTGAGTTTATGGAAGAAGAATCATGTGGTAAATGTACTCCATGTCGAGATGGAACAAAACAGATGAGAATTATCTTAGATAAGATATGTGAAGGTAGAGGCTCGTTAGAAGATATTGACGAACTCGAAAGAATTGGTAGTGTAGTTCAAACTACTTCATTGTGTGGTCTAGGTCAAACAGCGCCTAATCCGGTTTTATCAACAATTAAACACTTTAGAGATGAATATATTGCTCATGTAACCGACCGAAATTGCCCGGCAGGAGTTTGTACGCATTTAACTAATTTTGTGATCAATGATGGTTGTGTTGGCTGTACAATTTGTGTTAAAAACTGCCCGGTTGATGCTATTGAAGGTTCACCAAAACAAATGCACTCTATTGACCCTGAAATTTGCATTCAATGTGGTGAATGTAGAAATGTATGCCCGGTGAATGCAATTCACAATATAGCAGTTTCAAAGGAGGCTTTATTATGAGCAAAGATGTCAATATAACAATTGATAATAAAAAAATCATTGCTAAATCAGGTCAAACTATTCTAAGTGTTGCTGAAGAAAACAAGATATTTATCCCAAGACTTTGTTTTTTAAAAGGAATTCATGAAGAAGGTGGTTGTCGCTTGTGTTCTGTTAAAGTTAATGACCAAATAAACCTAAAATCAGCTTGTAGAACAATAGTAGAAGAAAATATGAATGTTAAAACAGATGACCTAGATGTTTATAATAGTGTTTCAATGAACCTAGAGTTTTTAACTCACAAACACATATTTGATTGTTTCAGTTGTTCAAGAGAAGGGGCTTGTGAATTTTTAGAGTTAGTTCAACGATATTCAGTTGATGATGATTTAACAAAAAAATATGGACGAAATGACACACCATTGTACTATTCCGATTCTTCGGGAGCTATGGTGATTGATAGCTCAAAATGCGTTTTATGTGGAAGATGTGTTTCAGCTTGTGAGAGTTTTACAGGGTTAAGCATTTTGGGCTATAATGAACGTGGGGCTGACACTTATATTGGGCCAGCTTTATTTCACAGCCTTGAAGACGCTGGCTGCATCTATTGTGGGAAATGCATGCAAGTTTGCCCTACTGGTGCACTTAGCGAAAAAAGTGATATTAGGCGTTTTGAGCAAGCAATAAGAGACACTAGTAAAAAAGTTATTGTCCAAGTTGCTCCTTCAGTTAGAGCGGCATTAGGCGAAGAGTTTGGTTATCCAATTGGTACTAATGTTGAAGGGCAAATGTTTGCAGCGATTAAAGAGTTAGGCGTTGACCAAATAATAGACACAAACTTCACAGCAGATTTGACGATTCTTGAAGAAGGAACTGAGTTTATTGAGCGCGTGAAAAATGGGGGGCCATTTCCCATGCTAACGTCATGTTCGCCTGGCTGGGTTAATTATCTTGAGATCTATAATCCGGAATTTATTCCCAATCTCTCCTCGTGTAAATCTCCACAACAAATGGCTGGGGCAGTTATTAAAACATATTATGCTAAACAGCTTGATTTAAAACCAGAAGAAATTGTTTCAGTGTCAATTATGCCTTGTATAGCTAAAAAGACAGAGGCAAGAAGAGAAGATATGGGAAGAGATGGTTACAAAGATGTTGATATTGTTTTGACAACTCGCGAATTTGCTCGTTTGATCAAGCATCGCAAGATTAATTTCAAAGAACTTAAACCAATTAAACCATTTGGTGAATTAGCAGTTTATACAGGTGCAGGAAACATTTTCGGAGCCACTGGAGGTGTTATGGAAGCAGCGCTACGTACTGTAACTGAGATTCTTGAAGAAAAACCGACTCCAATCGAATTTAAAGAACTAAGAGGATTAAAAGACATTAAAGAAGCTACTTATGAAATTAAAGGAGTTAAAGTCAATATAGCAGTGGTCCATGGAGGGGCAGCTATTAAAAAATTTATGGAGATTCTGAAAAAAGGTAGAAAGACATATCATTTTGTGGAATTAATGGGCTGTACCGGTGGATGCATTAATGGTGGAGGACAACCTTATATCACATCTAGACAGTTTGAATCGATTGATGTTAGAGGGTTAAGAGCGAAAGTTCTTTATGACATTGATGCAGATGCCCTAATTAGAAAATCACATGATAACCCATCAGTAACAAAAATATATAAAGAGTTTTTAGAAAAGCCAAATTCAAAATTATCGCATAAATTATTGCACACGCACTATAAGAAGAGAGGTAACTACGAAAATGTATAAGATGAAACAAGGGTTATTCCTAAATTGAATGAAAATCGAGTATTAGCTAGAATAACGGTTTTAACTTCTAAGTGAAAAAAGTTTATTTATTCTAATATATGTGCAGAGCTTATCACTTATATCAAAAAGTTAACTTTTGTTTGATAAATCAAAAAACGCTCAAGAAATAATATTAA